>JAODBN010000119.1 GCA_025463965.1 Acidimicrobiaceae bacterium | reverse complement strand
CTCACCGAGCTCGCCGGTCAGGGAAGGACCAGGCCAGGCGTGGTGCTCGATCGTCGGGCGGGTTCAGCGGTCGCGGTGCTGTCCATTGGAGCCGGCAGTTTCGCGTTGCTCGACGAGGCCCAACGCGCCTCGCGCGTCGCGGCGTGGAGTGCCGTGCTCGCCACCTGTGCTCAGGAGGCGGGAGCGATTCACCGGCTCCAGTGGGTCGAACGGACAGTGCCCGCCGCCGGCTTTCCCGCCGGTGTGGCCCGACCGAGCGCCGTTGCCTCACCCATCGCGGCCGACGCGTCCGTCGCCGCGCGGGCCTCCTACGAAGCGCTCCTGCGTTCCGAGCGCGGCGGCCTCGTCCATGAGCTGCTTCTCGTCGTCGCTGTTCGACTGCCAGGTGCGCGTTCGCGGCGGGAGCCGGGTGCGTTGCCGTCTCCGGCGGCCGAGCGGCTCAAGGCGGAGCTCGGCGCGTTCGAGCAGCGCTGTCGTGACTCCGGCTTGACGGTGCAAGGAGCACTGTCTGGCCCCGCTCTCGGCGCGGCGCTGCGCCGAGCGTGCCTGGCACAACCGGCCACCGCCGGAGAGGCGGCCTCGCCTTGGCCCGCTTCACTCCAGGTGACCTGGTCGGCCGTCCGAACCGACGCGCTGTGGCACTCCACCTACTGGATTTCCGAGTGGCCCCGCCACGACGTGCCAAGCGACTTCCTCGTGCCCCTCCTCCTTCAAGGCAGCGATCGTCGGACGCTCTCGCTCACCATGGCTCCGCTGGCCCCAGGTCGCGCGGTGCGCTCGGCCGAGCACGCACGTACCTCGCAGGCGGCCGACGCGGAGCTGCGCGCTCGGCACGGGTTCGCGCTCACCGCCCGCTCCCATGGCGAGCGCGAGGCAGTGCTTCGCCGGGAGAGCGAGCTCGCCGAGGGCCATGCCGGCTACCGCTTCTCGGGCTACCTGACGGTCAGCGCGCCCGATCCGGAAGAACTGGCGAGGGCGCGCCGGCGCCTCGAGCAGACGGCGGCGCTCGCTCGATTGGAGCTACGCCGGCTGGACGGCCTTCAGGACCAAGCGTTCACCTGGACGTTGCCACTCGGGCGGGGATGCCGATGAGGGTGCCTGCCCACGAGGCCACGACCGCTCAGCTCGGTGCGGCCTACCCCTTCGTGGCGACGCGGCCCTTGCTCGAACGAGGAGTACTCGTCGGCAGGGATCTCCACGGGGGAGCGTTCGTGCACGATCCGTTCGCGCTGTACGGGGCCGGTCTTGTGACCAATCCCAACCTGCTCGTGCTCGGCCAGATCGGGCGGGGAAAGAGCGCCCTCCTCAAGACCTACCTCTATCGCCACGCCGCGTTCGGGCGGCGCATCGTCGTGCTCGACCCGAAGGGCGAGTACGGCCCGCTCGCCGCGGCACTCGACTCGGTCCCCGTCCGCCTGGCGCCCGGAGGCCGTCTCCGGGTCAATCCGCTCGACGGCCATGAAGGACCGGGTCGGGACGGCCGGCGCCTGTCCCTGCTGGCGGGCCTTGCTGCGACCAGCCTTGGGCGACCGCTCGAGCCGGCCGAGCATGCCGGGCTAGAGCCCGCGCTCGCCGAGGCGTCCGCGCGCGCGGCGGGCCGGGCGCCGACGATCGTCGAGGTCGTCGAGTCGCTGCTCGACCCGCCGGTCGAATCCGCCCGCGCGCTTCGCACGGACCGAGAGGGCTTGCGGAGCGAGACTCGCTCGTGCGCGCTCGCGCTGCGACGGCTGGTGCGCGGTGAGCTCGCAGGGATCTTCGACGGGTTGACGTCACCGGGGCTTCGCCTCGACGGGCCGGCGGTCATCCTCGACCTCTCCGCGCTGTTCCGTTCCCCCGCGTTGCCAGCGCTCGTCGCCTGCGCGGTGGCCTCCCTGGAGCCCGGCTGGCGGGAGGCAGCGCGGCGGGGCCAGCAGAGCCTGCTTGTGGTCGACGAGGCCTGGGCCGTGCTCGACGACCTGGGCGTCGCACGCTTCCTGCAATCGTCGTGGAAGCTCGCCCGGGCGAACGGCGTGGCGAACATGGCGGTCGTGCACCGGGTCTCTGACCTGGCGGCCTCGGGGCCCCGAGGCAGTGTCGCGGCCCAGGTAGCCGAGGGGCTGCTCGCCGACTCCGAGACGCTCGTGTGTTACGCGCAGTCGGCCTCCGAGGTGTCGGCCGCCTCCGAGGCGCTTGGCCTCAACGAGCGCGAGGCGGGGCTCCTTTCGCGCCTTCCCCGCGGCGTCGCGCTGTGGCGGGTCGGCGGCCGGACCCACCTCGTGGAGCACCGCATCGGTCCGGACGAGGTTGCCCTCGTGGACACCGATTCAGCGCTGCGCGCTGGCACGTGAGCGGTCGCCCGCCGAGTCGGGCGCCGACCGACGCGGGAGGAGTGGGTGTTCTCCTCGTTGCCGTCGCCGTCGCCACCGGCTCGCTGGTCTGCTGGCTCCTCGGCGGGATCGCCGGGGTGCTGACTGGCCGGGGATGGCACGAGATCGGCCTCGCCTCGTCCCCTGGCCTGCTCGTACGCCTCTTGTCGCACCCGGGAGATCCGCGGGATGCCTGGCCGCGCGGGCTCCGGCATCTGCTGCCGCCAGGAAGGCTGCCCTACGCAGGAGGGCTCGTCCTCCTCGCCGCGGCGGTGGCGCTCGGCGCCCTGGGACTTCGCCGCGTCAGCCACCGGAGCGAGAAGCTGCGGCCCTCCAAGCGACCGGCCGAGGCGGCACGTTGGGCGAGCAGGACGGAGCTGGGCCGACTGGCGGTCCCGCGCCCGGGCGGGGGGCGGGTGGTCGTCGGACGGGCCAGCGGCCGACTGCTCGCCGTGGAAGCCGGCCACTCACTGCTCGTCGTCGGGCCCACCCAATCCGGGAAGACCTCGGGGCTCGCCATCCCGGCGATCCTCGAGTGGGACGGCCCGGTCGTGGCGACGAGCGTGAAGACCGACCTCGTCCGGGCCACGGGCGAGGCCCGTCAGAGCCTCGGCCCGGTTCTGGTGTACGACCCCACCGAGGTCTCGGGGCGTCCGGGGGCCGGCTGGTCGCCGCTCGCCGCGGCCGGGAGCTGGTCCGGAGCGCGCCAGGTGGCTGCATCGCTGTGCTCGGTGGCTCGTGCCGGGGTCGGGGGCATGGAAGACGCCGGCTTTTGGTACGCCACGGCCGAGAAGCTGCTCGCTCCGCTCTTGTTCGCGGCGGCCACCTCACACGCACAGATGGAAGATCTCGTTCGTTGGGTGGACACCGAGGAGGTCAGCGAGGTGCTGGTCGCACTGGAGCGCGCCGGGGAGCCCGCCGCGTTGCAGGCAGCCGGGGCGAGCTTTGCCAGAGAGGATCGCCAGCGCAGCTCGGTGTACGCCACCGCGGAGACCGTGCTCGCGGCCTGGGCGGATCCCGCGGTCGCCCGCTCGGCGGCGCGATGCGACATCGACCCGGCGGCCTTCGTGACCGGCGGAGAGTGGGGGACTTGCTACCTCGTGGCGCCGGCGCACGAGCAGGACCGTCTCCAGGCTGCATTCGTGGCGCTGCTGCGCTCGTTTCTCGACGCCGCGTTCACCGAGGCGTCCCGAGCAGCGCGCCCGCTCGATCCGCCGTTGCTCGTCGTGCTCGACGAGGCGGCCAACGTCGCTCCATTAGCCGGGCTCGATGCCGTGGCGGCGACCGCCGCCTCGCACGGGATCCAGCTCGTCACCCTGTGGCAGGACCTCGCCCAGCTCGAGGCGAGGTACGGCCCCAAGGCCGCGACGGTGATCAACAACCACCGGGCCAAGCTCGTCTGCTCCGGCGTCGCCGATCCCTCGACCTTGGACCAGGTGAGCCGCCTCATCGGAGAGGAAGAACATTGGAGCGACTCGACGAGCATCGAGTCTTCGGGCCGACACACTCGCACCCGGAGCTCGGCCCTGCGCCGTCTTGCGCCGGGCGACGCTCTCCGGCGCCTGCAGCCCGGCCAGGCCGTCTTGCTCTACGGTCACTTGCCGCCGATCAAGCTCGTGCTTCGCCCCTTTTACCGGCTGAGCCCCGGCGAACGCCGACTCAGGCGTCGAGGAAGGGAGCGCACAGGGCGGCGGCAGCAACGGCCCCGAGTGTCGTCGCGAGGATCAGCCAACGCGTGAAACGGGGGAGCTTTTTGAAGGCGAGGAGCGTGGCCAGCGTGTCGCCGGTGTCCGAGAGCAGGCCCGCCTCCACCCAGCCCCGCAGCGGTGCGTCGTGCTGCGCAGCGAGGAGGGCGCCGAGGCCCAGTGCCAGGTCCCGGCCTCCGAGCGCTCGCCCGAGAAGGCGAGCACCGGGAGTCGCGGCGGCCTCCCGTCCGATCCAGGGAGCGGCCACCCACCCCGGCATCGCAAGCGCGCTCACTCCGAGCACAGCTCGCAGGCCCGCCACGCCGAGCGCTACCGAGCGGGCGGTGCGTCGCTCGAGAACGATCCCGGGGACGTGGCGAGAGGACACGTCCCCAAGCTAACCCCGGCGATAGATCCCGGCGCCGGGGACTGCGACCCCGTGGCGACCCGCAAGTGAACGCAAGGTGAACGGCAGGCGACCCGTCCTGGGCGCCAGCCTCAGAGGAGACCCGAGCGCGCGGGCACGCGGCGGGCGATGTTCACCGCGTGGTCCCCGAGGCGCTCGTAGAAGCGGCCCACCAAGACGAGCTCGATCACGACCGGCACCGACATCCCACCACCCGCGAGCTCGGTGATGAACGTGCCGTGCAGCTCGTCCATCTCGTCGTCCAGCTCGTCGAGGCGATCAGCGACGGCCGGCGCCCGGTCGCCGAAGGCGTCCGCAGACATGCGCCACATCGCCGAAGCGACTTCGCCCATCCGTTCGACCAGGCCGCGAGCGCGCGCCGACATCTCGGTGGTGATCCCTCTCGTCGCGCGGCGGGCGATGTGCTCTGCGAGGTCGCCGCTGCGCTCGAGCTCTGGCAGCACGCCGAGCACGGCGATGAGGTAGCGAAGCGCCTGCGGTGATCCCGCCCCTTCGGCGATCCGGTCCTGGACGGTCTGCTCGATGTCGCGGTAGAGGGCGTCGACCTCCTCCTCCCTCGCCACCAGCGCCTTGGCCGCGGCCCGGTCTCCTGCGAGCAGCGCGTGGGTCGCCCCGGCGACGGCGTCGCTCACGAGCGCGAAGAGCTGGATGACCTGGCGGTCGATGGCGATTGCCAAGGTGCGGTCATCGGGTTTCTGGGCCATGCTCGCACCGTACAGCCGCGCGGCCAAAGCGCCCCTCCGTGGGGAGTTCTCGCGCGTACCGTGGGCGCTCCTGAAGGTTTCACCGTTCCGTCACCTATTGGTCGCGCGCTGTTGGGGAGCGGTTCAGGTCCCGCCGATACGTTCGCCAGCGTGAACGAGTCCACGATGCAGGACCAGCACGGGACGGACACGCTCGTCCTCAACGGTCGACGCCCCGTCGACGGTCAGCCCGTGATGGCTGCCCGGGACCTGGCGCTCGGCTTCGGCTCGACCACGGTGATGCGAGACATCACCGTCGACTTCCCCCGAGGCAGCATCACTGCCCTCGTCGGCCCGTCCGGCTCCGGAAAGACCACCTTCCTGCGCTCGCTCAACCGGATGAACGACAAGGTGAGAGGGTTCTGGAACCGGGGGACGATCACCCTCGAGGGCCAGGACGTGCACGGAGACATCGACCCCCTCGTGCTGCGGCGCCGGGTTGGAATGGTGTTCCAGCGACCGAACCCGTTCCCGATGTCCATCCAGGACAACATCGTCTCGGGCGTCCGTGCGCACCGGATGGCTCGGCGCTCGGACTTTCGCGACATCGCCGAGACTCGCCTCGCCGAGGTCGGCCTGTGGAGCGCCGTGGCGGACCGGCTCGGCGACTCGCCGTTCCGTCTCTCTGGCGGGCAGCAGCAGCTGCTCTGCCTGGCCCGGGCCCTGGCGGTCGAGCCGGAGGTGCTGCTTCTCGACGAGCCCACTTCCTCGCTCGACCCTCGCTCGACCGAGGCGGTGGAGGAGCTCTTGCGGCGCCTCACCCCGGGGCTGACGGTGATCATCGTCACCCACAACCTCGCTCAGGCGAAGCGCCTCTCCGACGACATGATCTTCTTCTACGAGGGCCGCCTGGTCGAGACCGGGAAGACCGCTCAGATGTTCGACTCCCCGGAGCGCTCTGAGACGGCTCGGTACCTGCTTGGTGAGGCGGATCCGGTCTCCCACCGGTAAGTCAGACCTTCTCATCAGCTCTACCCAGATGGTGACGACCGTGACGGACGGTCGGAACCGGACCGCAACTGCCCCAGACCCCAGACTCCCGCGTGCGCGGGAGAACGAAAGGAGCACCCCATCAAGATGGATGCACACGTCGTCTCGAGCCAGTCAGCTAGCCGTCGGCGGCTCACCGCCGGCCGGGCGGCGCTGGCCGCCCTCGCCGGGGCTACTGCGCTGAGCGCCGCCACGGCGGGCTTCGCCAGCGCGTCCACCACGCACAGCTCGGCCACCTCCACCAGCTCGACGGAGAAGACCCTCGCAACCCTCGAGGGCAAGGCCTCGGGCGGCACCATCTCGGAGACGGGTTCCTCGCTCTTCTACCCGCTCTTTTCGACCTGGGCCCAGAGCTACAAGGGCTCCTCGTTGCAGACCGCCTCGACCGGTTCCGGAGCGGGCCAGTCCGGAGCCGAGGCCGGCACGGTGAACGTCGGCGCGTCGGACGCGTACCTGCCGCCCTCGGTCCTTTCGCAGACCGGCTCGAGCGCAGTCCTCGACATCCCGGTCGTCGTCTCCGCACAGCAGATCGACTACAACATCCCGGGCCTGGCCAAGGGCACGCACCTCCACCTGAGCGCCCACCTCCTTGCGGCGATCTACTCCGGCTCGGTGACGATGTGGAACGACCCGTCGATCACGCGCATCAACAAGGGCGTGAGCATTCCGGCCGTCAAGATCGTCCCGCTGCACCGGTCCGACTCGAGCGGTGACACCTTCCTGTTCAGCTCCTACCTGGCCTACCAGGACCCCTCGAGCTTCGTCGCCAAGTCGAGCGGCCCTGGCACGACGGTGTCGTTCCCGAACGTCTCGGGGGCGCTTTCGGCCAAGGGCAACAGCGGCATGCTCACCGTGTGCGGCCGGACCCCGGGCTGCGTCGCCTACATCGGCATCAGCTACCTGCGCTCGGCCGTCAAGCAGGGCCTCGGCTACGCCGCCCTTCTGAACGGCTCGGGCAACTGGGTCCTGCCGACGCCCGCCAACGTCGCCAGCGAGGTGGCCAGCTACAAGCACATCCCGGCCTCTGGAGCGGTCTCGATGGTCAACTCCAAGACGGCGAAGAACGGCTACCCGATCGTGAACTTCGAGTACGCCATCGTGAAGGCCAACCAGTCCTCCTCGAGCACGGCGGCCTCGATCAAGGCCCTCCTTGCCTGGGGCATGGACCCCAAGCACGGCTCGGCGGCTTCCTTCCTGGCGCCGGTGGACTTCCAAGCACTCCCGTCCAACGCCCTGGGTGTGGCCCTCAAGCTGGTCCAGTCCATCCACTAACGCTGCACCGCAGTTTGATCAACGAGTAACGAGTGGAACCGACGGGCCCTACGGCGCAAGGGAAGGAGCAGAGTGGCCTTCCCGACTGAGCCTGCAGATGGCGAGGTGACCGGGGCGGACACGCCGCCCCGGTCATCGTCGGGCGCAGCTACCCCCCACACCGCTGGCGTCGGAGCCGGCGTGGTCCTCATCAGGCACGACGGGGTCTCGCCACGTCGTGCGCAGATGCGCCGGCTCGCCACCCGCCTCCTCGACGGCGGGACCGGGCTGACGGCGGTCATCCCCTTCCTCGGGCTCGCCGCCATGGTGGTGGTCCTGATCGTCGAGGCGATCCCGGCCATCCGCTTCAACGGCTGGGGCTTTCTCACCTCGAGCACGTGGTCCGTCGGGAGCCTTTACGGCAATGCCGTCAAGACCGGCGGCGTCACCCATCTCGCAGGTGCCCACTACGGGGCGTGGCCGCTCATCGCCGGCACACTCGAGTCCTCTGCGATCGCCATCGTGGTGGCGCTCCCTCTTGCCGTCGGCGCGGCGGTGATCGTCGTAGAGAAGCTCCCCCGAGCCTTCGGAGGGGTGGTCGGTCTGTGCCTCGAGCTGTTGGCCGGCGTGCCGAGCGTCGTGATCGGCCTCTTCGGCATCTTCACGTTCGGGCCGTGGCTCGCCAAACACATTTACCCGACCCTCTCGCACATGCCGAACGTTCCAGTGCTCAACGTGTTCCGGGGAAACTTCAACTCAAACGGCGAGGGGCTCCTCACCGCGGGGCTGGTGCTCGCGGCGATGATCATTCCGATCATCGCCGCGACGACGCGTGACCTGCTCCGCCAGGTTCCCGAGACCACCAAGGAGGGCGCACAGGCACTCGGGATGACGCACGCCGAGGCCTTCTTCAACGTGCAGTCCCGGTGGGTCCGCACGGGTGTCGTCGGCGCGGCGGTCCTCGGGCTCGGACGCGCGCTCGGCGAGACCATCGCCGTGGCAATCATCGCCGGCGGCGCGGGCCAGTCCTATCTCGCGGGGAACATCTACGGCGCGATGAGCACCATCGCCGCCAACATCGTCTCGCTTCTCGACTCGGCCCAGACCGACCCGACCGGCCTCGCCGTCAAGTCGCTCGCCGAAGCGGCGCTGGTGCTGCTCGTCATCACGCTGCTCGTGAACATCGCCGCGCGAGTCATCGTCCGCCGCTCTTCTCGTGGCGCCGCGCTTCCCGTCGGAGCGGGCTTTTGATGGCCGGCGCGACCGCATCCCTTGCCGGCGCGACCGCATCCCTTGCCGGCTCGGCACGCCGGGGACCGCCCGCCATCTCCTGGCGCCGTCGGATCGTTGACAACGCCTGGTGGGGGTTGTGCTGGGTCGGCCTCCTCGCCGTAGTCGGGGTGGTCGTGTGGATCCTCGCCGGCGTGGCCTCGCGGGCCTTCTCCGACTGGAAGTGGAGCGTCTTGTGGACCCAGTCCACCGGCACCGGCGGGGGCCTCGCCAACACGATCGCCGGCACGTTCGTCATCCTCGTCGGGGTGGCCATCCTCGCCGGCGCCGTCGGGATCGGAGCCGGCGTCTACCTCGCCGAGACCGCCCGCCCGGGCCCGGTCACCACGTTCCTGCGGAGCGCCTCGGAGGTGCTCTCCGGGGTGCCCTCGATCGTCTTCGGCTACGTGGGCTACATCACCTTGGTCATCGGCCTGCACTGGGGCTACTCGTTGCTGGCCGCCTTGATCGTCCTGTCGTTGCTCGTGGTGCCTTACGTGGCGAAGGCCACCGAGCTCTCCCTCGGGCAGGTGCCGCTCGCCTATCGGGAAGGTGGCGAGGCGCTCGGCATGACGAAGACCTACCGTCTGCGACGGGTCGTGATGCCTTCCGCGATCCCGGGCATCGCCACCGGGCTCATCGTCGCCCTCGCCATCTCGGTTGGCGAGACCGCCCCGCTGATCTACACGGCCAGCTTCACCAACGCGTACCCGAGCATCCACTTGCTTCACCAGCCGGTGTCCTACCTGACGTACGCGGCGTACACGTTCTTCGATGAGCCCTCGCGCGCGGCGCAACAGCTCTCCGCTGACGCTGCGCTGCTGCTGGTCGCCCTCGTGCTCATCCTCATCGTGCTCGCCCGGGTGATCGTGCGCTTGACCCAGAAGTACTCACCCGAGCGCGGAGCGGGCTCAGGCTCTTTCTCTGAGCGCCGCGCCGCACGCCGCGCCCAGGCGGGCGCTGACTGAAGGCTCTGAGCGGAAGCCGCTGACGGCTTGGGCGAGCGACGCGAACGGGCCGTGCAGCCTCAGCTGTGCAGCCTCAGTAATGAGCGAGCGACCGTGCGGCCTCGGCGATCCCGGCGACCTGGGGCAGGGTCGCCCGCTCGAGGGTGGGCTCGTAGGCCACCCACAGGTCCGGCGCGGCCAGCCGCCGCACGGGCGCATCGAGATCGGCGAAGCACTCGTCGGCCGCGAAGGCGGCCACCTCGGCGCCGAACCCGCTCGTGATCACATCCTCGTGCACGACGAGCAAGCGGGCGGTCCGTCCCACGGACTCGGCCACCGCTTCGCGGTCCCAAGGCGCGAGCGTGCGAAGGTCGATCACCTCGACCTCGATGCCCTCCGCTGAGAGCTCTTCGGCAGCGACGAGGGAGCGCCGCACCGTGGCTCCCCAGGTGACGATGGTGAGGTCCTCGCCCGGCCGTACGGTCGCCGCCTTCCCGAACGGCAGCACCCATTCCTCGCCGGGATAGGGGTCCATCGCATAGCGCTGGCGCAGCAGGTGCTTGTGCTCGAAGAACAGCACCGGGTCCTCGTAGCTGAGCGCGGCCCGCAGGAGCCCGGCGGCATCTGCGGCACGCGACGGGAAGGCGACCAGCAGCCCGGGGATATGGGTGAAGATCGACTCACCGCACTGGGAGTGCCAGATCGCTCCACCCGCGAGGTAGCCGCCGATCGGGACGCGCAGCACCATCGGGACCGAGTACATCCCGTTGGAGCGCCACCGCATCGTGGCGGCCTCCGAGCGAATTTGCTGCATCGCGGGCCAGATGTAGTCGAAGAACTGAATCTCGGGCACCGGTCGCAGGCCACGCACGGCTTGACCGATGGCGCGCCCGACGATGTTCGCCTCCGCGAGCGGTGTGTTGAAGCAGCGCTCAGGGCCGAAGCTGCGCTGCAGCCCGAGAGTCGTCCCGAATACGCCCCCGAGGCCGTCGAGGTCGCCGAGCGCTTCTGGATCGCCGTCGGCCACGTCCTCGCCGAAGACGCGGATCCGCTCGTCGGCGGCCATCGCCTCATGGAGGGTGCGCCGGATCGCCTCGCCGAAGTGGAGGGGAGGGCCCTCGGTCGGCGCCGGCCCGGGATCGGCGATGAGCGGGAGCGCGACGAGGTTGAGGCCGACGGTGGCGGGGTCGGGTCGAGCAGCACCGACGGCCTTCTGCGCCGCCTCCGCTGCCTGCTCGTGGGCTTCGGCGCGGATGCGGTCGGCTTCGTCCTCGCTCAGGACGCCCCCCTCGACCAGCTCGTTGCGCAGCCGCACGAGGGGGTCTCGCCCGGCCTCGTCGGCGATGTCGAGGGCGCTGCGGTAGCGGGTCTGGCTGTCGGAGGACGAGTGCGAGTACGGCCGTGTGACCGTGGCGTGGATGAGGACCGGGCCGTCACCGCGCCGGGCGTGCTCGATGGCGCGGCTGCCCACCGCACGGCTCTCGAAGTAGTCGCAGCCGTCGAGCTTGAGGACCTCGAGCCCGGGAAAGCCCGAGACGAGCTGCGAGATCGGCCCCGGGGCTTGATCGGAGGAGGGGACCGAGATGGCAAAGCCGTTGTCCGCGACGAGGTAGACGAGGGGCAGGGCGAGGCGGGCCGCCGAGTTCAGGCTCTCCCAGAACTCGCCCTCCGACGTGGCTCCTTCGCCGAGCGACACATAGGTGATCTCGTCGCTGAGCGCGCTGACTCCGGGGAGCTCGCGGCCGGCGGCGTAGCGACTGGCCTCTGCGCAGCCGACCGCAGGCAGGCACTGGCTGCCGGTCGGGCTGGACTGGCTGACGATGTGGAGCTCCTTGTTGCCCCAGTGCGACGGCATCTGGCGCCCGCCCGAGGAGGGGTCCTCGGCGGAGCCGACGGCTGCGAGCATGACCTCGTAGGGGGTGACTCCGAGCGCGAGCGCGAGCGCGAGGTCGCGGTAGTAGGGAAAGAACCAGTCGTAGCCCGGGCGCATGGAGCGGGCGAGCCCGGCGAGCAACGCCTCGTGGCCTGCTCCGGCGATGTGGAAGAAGGATCGCCCCTGCTTGTGCAGGATCAGCTGGCGATCGTCCACCTCTCGGGAGAGGCACGCGAGCCGGTAGTCGGCCACGAGCTCCTCGTGGAGGACGCCGCGAAAGGACGGGGCGGTGCGGTCAGGGTCAGCGGCGGGCGCACCCACCTGGGGCGCGCCCATCACCGCCCCCGACGGGGCGCGCCGAGCTCGGAGGAATCGCAATGAGGGTCCGCGGCCGTCACCAGCACCCAGGGGGCCTGCATGCCATCCGGCTACCTTACTGACCCCGAACTGATAGCGAGAGTGTCCCCGCCGGGGCCTCAGTACCCCTGCCGTGCCCTGGCAGGTAGCATGGCTTCTAAGGAAGCAGAAGGGAGGGGCTATGGCGACAGGCATGCTGGCCGAACTTTTCGGCGCCGATGGTCTCATCGTGATCGCAGTCATCGTGGTCGTGCTGCTCTTCGGGGGGAGCCAGCTTCCGAAGCTCGCTCGTGGCCTCGGCAGTGCGTCGCACGAGTTCAAGAAGGGCATCGAGCACGGGGACGGCGACACCTCCTCCGCCTCTGACCTCAAGGACAAGGACAAGAGCGCCAGCTGAGCGCCAAGCGCCCGGCCCTGCACCGGCGCTGGCGATGAGCATCGACCCCGTTGCGCCCCGCGTCCGACGCCGGGTGCCGTTTCTCGGCCACACCGTGGCTGAGTACGTCATTGCCGCTGCACTCATCGCTTCGGGCATCCACGCGACCGGTGCGGCAGAGCTGGTGCTCGTGCTCTCGGGGGCAGCGCTGGTCGTGCTCAATGTGCTTACCCGCGGGCCGCTGGGGGCGTTTCGCCTTCTCACTCGGCGGGCCCACCACGTCGGGGACCTGCTCGTCATCGCAGCGCTGGTCATCGCTCCCTTGGCCGCGGTGCACGCGGTCCATCTCCTCGGGGTGCTGGCCGCAGAGGTCGTCGCGCTGATCCTTCTCCGGATCGAACGCACCACTCGTTATATCGACGCTCCCCGCGAAGCGTC
>JAODBN010000111.1 GCA_025463965.1 Acidimicrobiaceae bacterium | reverse complement strand
CCCCGAGGAGACGGACGAGGCTGTCTTTGGCAACGAGGCGAAGATCAGCCACGGTGGCGACCCCGAAACGGTCGAGCCGCTCGGCAGTCCGAGGCCCGATCCCCGGCACCGCCCGGATCCGGTGGGCCCCAAGGAAGCGCTCCTCCTCGGCGGGGTCGACCACCACCACTTGGCGCCCGCCCGAACCGGGATCGCTCGGCGAGGACGCGCCCGCCTTCGGCTTTGCTGCCTCGGAGGCGAGCTTGGCGACGAGCTTTGTCCTGCCGACGCCGACCGAGCAGGAGAGCTGGAGCTCGTCGATGACGCGCCGACGCAGCTCCCAGGCGATCTGTTCGCTCGTGCCCAACAGCGCGTGGGCACCGCTTACGTCCAGGTATGCCTCGTCGAGCGCCACCGGCTCCACGAGGGGGGTGACCTGTGAGAGCAGGGAACGGAGCTCCCCGCTGATCCGCGAGTACTCCTCGTAGCGACCGCGGACGAAGACCGCGTCGGGGCAGAGCCGGCGAGCCTGGCCCGTGGGCATGGCGGCTCGCACTCCATAGGCGCGCGCCTCATAGGAAGCCGACGCGACCACCCCGCGATCGCCCGTGCCGCCAACCACCAGCGGCCGACCCGCGAGGGTTGGGTCGAACAGCACTTCAACAGAGGCGAAGAAGGCGTCCATGTCGAGGTGGACTACCTCCACGGGTCCCCCGGTCGAGGCCTCGCTCGAGGATCGCGCCCGCCACGCCAGCTCCGCCGCGATTCGCTCAGCATCCGATCGCACCGGCGGCCGTTCGGGGGCGCTCGCCATCTCGCCTCAGGAGTGTGCGAAGCGGACCCTGCGGAAGGACTCCGCAAAGCGGACGCCTGCCAGCCGGCCCGCCTCTGCGGCCCTCTCCTCCACTACGGGCCGGAACCGCTCGCCCGCTTCGCCCAGCTGACTGGCGTGGCACAGCACGGCGTCGGCCTTGCGGGTGATGGTCGCGCTCACGTCCACATGGACATTCGCCTCCAGCGAGCCGGACAGGTAGGCGAGCGGAAGCGACCAGGCCTCTCCCTCCTCGGGGAAGTAGAGGGGCGAGCCGGCCGCCGGGGACGCCGCGTCCAGGGCGGCAAAGCCCACCACCCGATGGTCCCGGTGGTTGTAGTAGTGCTCGCCGAACAGAACTGCCAAAGGATCTGGGCAGACGAGCACGTCCGGTCGAACTGCCCGGATCTTCGCCACGAGGGAACGACGCAGCGCCAGGTCGTTCTCGATCTCGCCGTCAGGGTGTCCCAACTGGTCGTAGGAGGCGACGCCGAGGATGCGGCCCGCTGCCTGCACCTCCTCGGCGCGCCGCGCCACGAGCGCGGCGACATCGGTGAACTCACTCGACCCCTTGTCGCCGAGCGTGCAAAGCACCACGTGAACGGCGCTCCCCGCCAGCGCCCAGCGGGCGAGCGTTCCCCCACAGGAAACGTCCGGGTCGTCCGGATGCGCGTACACCGCCAGCACCCGGCCGGGGGTGCCCTCGACGAGCTCGGCAGCCACCACTAGACCCCGTGGCGCTTGGGAGCCGTCTGCTTGGTGAGCAGGCCTGCCTCCCGGGCGAAGTCTCCAGCGTCCGCGAAGTCCTTGTAGACGCTGGCAAAGCGCAGGTAAGCAACTTCGTCGAGTTCGCGAAGGTGTTCCAGCACCGCCACGCCGACCGCCTGGCTTGAGACCTCTGGGCCCGCCCGGCGGCACGCTTCCTCCACCTGGCTCACGAGCTCTTCGACCTGCTCGCTCTCGACTGGCCGGTTCTTGCACGCAGAGAGCACGCCGGCGACGATCTTGTCGCGATCGAACGGCTCGCGCTGACCGGAGCGCTTCACAACGAACAGCGCAGGCCCCGCCGACCGCTCGAAGGTCGTGAACCGGGCACCGCAGGCGAGGCACTCTCTGCGGCGCCGAACTGCCGTGCCGTCCTCGACCTCGCGCGAGTCGACGACCCGGTCCTCCACGGCCGCACAGCTCGGGCAACGCACGGCGGGAGGCTAGCGCCAACCAGGTCGTTTGCCCCGACGCCGAAGAGCACGACGGCGTCGGAGACCGCTGCACTCAGCCCTCAGGGGAGCTGAAGAACGGTTCCGGGTTGGAGGTCGCTCCCGTGGATCTGGGCGGCCAGCTGATCCACCACCGGACGAGGGTCACCGGACGGGTCGAGGCGAGTGGCAATGGACCACAAGGTGTCACCCGGACGGGCGATGTAGCGCTGGCCGCCTGCGACCACCTCGGCCCCAGCGATGTGCACGAAACGCACCGGATGAGCCGCGGAGGAGAGCGCGCCAGCTCCAAGCCAAACGCCCATCAAGAGGCCTGCCGTCAGCACGGTCGCCCTGACCTGAGCCACGCGTCGCCTGCGCGCCGCAACCCGGGATCGCGTGGTCATCCTCCGGTCCCCGGCGCGCTCCACGAAACTCGGCACATCGATCGGTCCCTGGACCGGGCGGTGACCGCCGTCGATCAGCCGTAGCGGCGCACGTCCGGATGGCTCCACACGCCGGCGACGCACCGGGCTTCCGAGATATGGGTACGCAATGGCGGCCATTGGGCTCTCCTCTTCGACGCGCCCCCCGCGGGCGGTGGGACGTACGTATGTTCGATACCCATCGGCATGCTGACACGAACACTCGTTCGTAGTCAATCTGTCGGCGAACACCTGTTCCACGAACGGATGTTTGCATCGCGCTGTGACACCTGGTTAGATTTCCCTCGTCAGCGGCTCGCGGCCCGCTCCGGCATGCCCCTTCTAGGCGCCGTAGCAGGTGAGCCCCGGTCCGACGGAAGGCGGCAGGGATGGCGGAGACGACGCTCAGCGGCAAGCGGCGACAGATCCTCGAGTTCATCGCCGAGCAGATCCGAGATCGGGGCTACCCCCCTTCTGTACGTGAGATTGGCGAGGCCGTTGGATTGACCTCTTCTTCGACGGTGCATACCCACCTCCAGGTGCTTCAACGCGACGGGTACTTGCACAGGGACCCCACCAAGCCGCGAGCGATCGTGGTCCAGTTCGAGCCGGGATCTGGCGCCGCTCTCCCTGTGGCTCCAGTCGTACATGTCCCTCTCGTCGGAAATGTGGCCGCTGGCACCGGCGTCCTCGCCGAAGAGAACGTCGAGGAGGTCATGCCCCTGCCAAAAGAGCTGACCGGAAGCGGGCAGCTCTTCATGCTTCGGGTGCGTGGTGACTCGATGATCGACGCCGGGATCTTCGACGGCGACTACGTGGTCGTCCGCAGCCAAGAGGTGGCCGAGAGCGGAGACGTCGTGGTCGCCGGTATCCCTGGAGAGGAGGGAACCGTCAAGACATACCGTCGCAGTCGCGCCAAGGTCATCCTGGAGCCGGCCAATGTCGCGTACTCACCGATCGAGCTACCCGCGGCCGACGTCCGCCTGTACGGCAAGGTCGTCACGGTCCTCCGTCGGCTCTGACGGTTCGAGCTGGGCCGGGTCGGTCACCGCGAGCGCTCCGTGGGGCCGCGTCGGCAGTGGGCGCTCGCCGGTCGCCGTGAGTACCGACCGCTACGCTGGCGGCCATGTTGAACCCCTCTGAGTACCGGGTTGCCGACCTGGCGCTGGCCGACGCCGGACGCAAGCAGATCCGCCTCGCCGAACACGAGATGCCCGGGCTCATGGCCCTGCGCGAGGAACTGGGTCCGCAGCGCCCGCTCGAAGGAGCCCGGATCACCGGCTCTCTGCACATGACCGTGCAGACCGCCGTTCTCATCGAGACGCTGGTGACTCTCGGCGCCGAAGTCCGTTGGGCGAGCTGCAACATCTTCTCGACCCAGGACGAGGCGGCGGCAGCCGTCGTGGTCGGCCCGACCGGGACCCCGGAGGCGCCTGACGGCGTGCCGGTCTTCGCCTGGAAAGGCGAGAGCCTCGAAGAGTATTGGGAGTGCCTGGACGCCACCTTCCGCTGGCCGGGCGGACAGGGCCCAAGCCTGCTGCTCGATGACGGCGGGGACGCCACTCTCCTTGTCCACCAGGGTGTAGCAGTCGAGAAGGCGGGCGCGGCTCCTGACGCGGCCTCCGCTGAGAACGAGGAGGCCGCCGTCGTGCTCGGTCTGCTTGCCCGGTCCCTCGCTGAAGATGAGAACCGCTGGACGGCTCTCGCCGGCGGCATCGTCGGGGTGACCGAGGAGACCACGACCGGGGTACACCGGCTCTATGACATGCACCGCCGTTCGGAGCTCCTGTTCCCGGCGATCAACGTCAACGACTCGGT
>JAODBN010000109.1 GCA_025463965.1 Acidimicrobiaceae bacterium | reverse complement strand
AGCTGGCGGAGCGCTCACTCAGAGCCAGAGTCGCCGGCCGGCCGGTTCGCGTGCTCTCTGTCGGGCCACGACTGGAGGCCCCTTCCAAAGAAGACGCCAGCGCTCTGTTCGCCAGCCTTCCAACGGTGAGCCGTGCCGGCGCCCGCACCACCCCGGGCTCGATCCTGGTGGTTCCCGACGCGGACCGGCTTCGTCTCGCCGATCTCGTCGAGCTCCTCGAGCCGGCCGAGGGGGGTCGCGCAACCGTGGTCCTCATGTTCGGGAGAAACGACGCGAGCCGAGACCACGGGCGCTTCCCGGCGCGCGCCGCCCTTTTTGAAGCGTCTCGCCGGGTTCACTCGCGCGAGCGCGCCGAGAAGACACCCTCTCGAAGCGCTGCTGTCGCCCTCTCCGAGTCCGCACTGTTGGTCGATCTGCGGTCCCGTCTCTCGCGTGCCGCCAAGAGCGACTTGGGAAGGGATCTCGGGATCGGGCGCTGACGGCCGACAAGCCCTGAGTCAGGCTCGGGGGCCCATCCCGCTGCTTGTGCTCAGCGCCCGAGCGTTGGCGGATCGGCGCCCCGCCGCGAGATTCGCCTCGCCAGCGCCTCGCCGGCGCCCCGAGAAACGCTGAGCTCACTGGTAACCCGAGGGAGCGTCACGAGACGCGTGGAACCGGTGCGCAGAAGAAGCGCCTGGCCGGCGGGCAGACCGGAGACGGCGTCGGGCGGCAGGCGGCGCTGGCGCCGTGGCGAAAGGGTGCGGCTCGCCGGCCGCCCGAGCGCGCTGCGGGTCCGCGAGCGGACCATCACGTCATGGTCTCCTGCGAGAAGCGAGATCGCTTCGATGGTGCGCGTATCGGCGAGACCACCGAGGACGAGCTTTGCCCCGAACAGCGACAAGAAACCGTCCGCGGCGACGCCCCACCTGCTGCGCGCCTGCGACAGATCTTGCAGGCATGCGAGCGTCACGAGGCCCTGGCTGCCGCCCTCGGAGACGAGCTCGGGCAGATCGTGCAGTGGCGCGATGTTGGCCAGCTCGTCGAGCACCAGCAATACCGGGCGCTCCGCCCTTTGCCCCCTGAGTGCCGCGGAGTAGGCGTGCTGGCGCAGCTCGCGCACTAGCCCGGCAACGAGCGGCGCGCCGTGGCGTTGGTGCTCGGCGGAGGCGACGACGTACAAGGTGCCAGTGCCTGCAAGCAGTGCCTCGAAGTCGATCGCCGGCCTCCGGGCGCTCTCGAGCGCTCCGGCGGTGCGGTAGGCGGCAAGCACGCCCGAGGCGGTCGACCAGATCCCGCTCTGCTCGCGCGAGTCGGTGGCCACGACTCCACACAAAAGATCGAGGGCTAGCTCGGAATCGTGACGGGCGAGCGCGGCGAGCGCGGCCTCCGGCTCTCGGCGATTCACCC
Source organism: Acidimicrobiaceae bacterium (assembly GCA_025463965.1). Taxonomy (GTDB): domain Bacteria; phylum Actinomycetota; class Acidimicrobiia; order Acidimicrobiales; family Bog-793; genus JAODBN01. Next base: position 1,508 of record JAODBN010000109.1, on the reverse strand, counting down.
ACGCCACGACCTGCTCGACACCCGACATCTCGCTCGATTGCAGTGCGGCGCCGTGGAACAGCGGGGCGAGCAAGGCGGCTGCACGTTCGCTCCAGTGCGCGGCTTCCCCTCGTTCCGCTCCGGGGCGCGCCGCGCCAACCATCGACTCGGCGACCGCGACTGCTCCCTCCCAACTGGTCGAGGCCCGCAGGGGAGACCAGCCAACGAGCTCGACGCCGGGCGTGGACGGAAGCGAGCCGGAGGGGTCGTAGCACCACAGAGGACCCCGAGACCCCCGGAACTCGGCCGTTGCGTCGAGCACGTCGCGTTTGGTCGAGACTGCCACGACGCCCGCCGCGGTGAGCACGTTCGGGACCACCAGGCCGGTCGTCTTGCCCGACCGAGGAGGACCAAGGACGAGCGTGCACTGCTCGGAGCCAGCGAAGAGCGCAGAAGGACCGGAAGATCCGACGTAGCAGCCCCCTCCTGCCCGCCGAGACGCGGCGATGAGGAGGGGAAGTGAGGAAACCGGGTGGCTCGGTGGCGAAGGCGTGCGGCAACTGAACCGCCTTCCGCAACCGTTCGACCTACCGCCGGGGGCGCTTTTTGGAGGTTCGCCTGAGTTCCTCGCTCGGTGCGTACATTCGTCTTGCGGACTTCGTGCCGGCCAGTTTGCTCACCGATTTCGCCCTATTTGCGAAGATTCAGCGCTTCCGGCGCCCTATTCGCACACGAGTCCGTTAGGTTCGCCTAGAGTCATTGCCCGGTAATGCTTGCTTTTTCCCGGTAGATCGCCTTGTATGGCGGAGATTCTTTAGCGAATAGGAGAGGAATCGTGAATAGAACGGAGCTCATCGAGGCGGTGAGCGGGGACACGGGTCTTACCCGGCAGCAGTCCGAGGCCGCCCTCGACGCCATCGTCTACGAGATCACCTCGGGCGTCCGCTCGGGCAACCCCGTCCGGGTCACCGGTTTCGGGACCTTCAAGCTGCGCGAGCGGCAGGCTCGGCGCGGCCGGAACCCCCAGACCGGGGCTGCGGTGCGGATCAAGGCTTCCAAGGGCATCGGCTTCTCGGCCGGCGTCAAGTTGAAGTCCGATCTGAACGCCCGTGGCGCTGTCGCCAAGCCGAAGTCCATTGTCCCGGCCACCAAGGCGCCGGCAACCAAGGCCCCCGCCAAGAAGGCCGCTTCTGCGACTCGGGCCACGAGCACGAGGGCGTCGGCAACCAAGAAGACGCCCGCCGCAAAGGCCCCCGCGGCCAAGCGGGCCGTAGCAAAGCGGACCGTCGCCAAGAAGGCGGCTCCGGCGAAGCGGACCACGGCCACCAAGAGCGCTCCCGCGGCAAAGCGGGTCGCTTCGAAGCGGGTTGCCAAGCGAGGCTGATCTCCGGGCCGACACGTTCGGTCCGACCGATCAATGCGAGGACCCCGGCCACATGGCCGGGGTCCTTTCATATCTGGGCGTCCGCCGCCGAATCAGCGGTCGTCGATGCGCTTGAACGCTTCTGCCAGCTCGAGCCCGGCGTTCG
>JAODBN010000053.1 GCA_025463965.1 Acidimicrobiaceae bacterium | reverse complement strand
GCGCAGGGGCTCCCAGCCTTGGGTTCGCGGCACCGCTGCTGTATCAGGTGGCCGGCAACCCAGTGACCTACGCGTCCTCTTTCAACGACATCAAAAAGGGCAATAACGACGTCTTCGGGCTCGGCCGCGGATACTCGGCTCACGCCGGTTACGACCTCGCTTCGGGTCTCGGCTCACCGATCGTGACCGACGCGGCCGGTAGCGGCGGTCTCGATGCCAGCCTTTGCGCGGCGGCCAAGGGCGCGCCCGTCATTTCCCCGACCGTGAGCGCGGTGTCACCGAGCACCGGTCCGGCCACCGGGGGCCAACGCGTGACGATCACCGGCACCGGTTTCCCGGCCGGCGAGCCCGGCTCGGTCCGGGTGGACTTCGGGACGTCGACGGCGAGCGTCGTCGCCGTGCCAAGCTCCACCACCCTGGTTGTCACGACTCCGGCCGGCGCGACCCCCGCGGGTGTGGCGCCGGGTGGCGCTGCAGGGGTGGGAGCGGTGCAAGTAGTGGTGACCGTTCGCGGCGCAGGCCGCAGAGCCCTCACCAGCCGGCTCGGGACGAGCTCGATCTATGAGTACCTCGATCAATCTGTCACCGGCAGTGAGACGCCGGTGGTTAGCGGGGTCGGCCTGCCCGGTGGGAACGTCGCCGGGGGCAATGTTGTCACGATCTACGGAGGGGGCTTCCAGGCATCGGGCGCCGGGCAGCTCAACGTGAGCTTCGGAGCTGTGCCGGCGAGCTCGGTCCAGGTGGTGAGCGACTCTCAACTGCGGGCGACGGTGCCCCCTGAGCGCGCCACCACCGCTTGCTCGACGGGTCGCGGTTTCTCGCCCGCGACGGACTGCCAGGTCGAGGTGGAGGTCTCGGACGCCCTCGGCACAAGTCCGGTGGCCACGATCCTGCCGGCGATCTCCGGGCCGATCGTCTTCGATGCGAAGGGCGTGGTGGAGCCGACGCCGGAAACCGAGGTGGCACCGGCGAGCACCGAGTACGACTACTCGCCGACGCCCGTCATCCGCTCGATCAGCCCCAATCCGGGTGATGCCAACGGCACAATTCCTGTGGTGATCCATGGATCGGGCTTCGACTTCAACACCCTCGAATGGATCAATTTCGGCCCGCCGAGCTCGGTAGCGAGCGAGCAAACCCAGATCACCTCGATTACCCCGACGGAGATCACCATCGCCCCGCCGCCGGGATCCGGGAGTGGCAGCGGAGCCGAGACGCTGAGGGGCGGAGTGAGCGTGGAGTCCCTCGGTGGTCTCAGCAATGCCGCTCCGTTCTCCTACGGCGGCACGCCGGTGGTCCGTCGCATCTCGTCGTTCGGCGGCCCTGCCATCGGAGGCACCAGCCTGCACCTGACCGGCGTCGGCCTCGCCTCGGTGAAGGTCGTGGAGTTCGTCAGCCAGGTCGACCCGCAGCAGTTCGGCAGTGCCATGAGCACGGCGATCACCTCTTCCAGTGCGAACTCGCTCGTCGTCCGGACACCCGCGGACCTCCCGGGTCCCGTGGATGTGCTCGCGTGCTCGGCGAGCGGCTGTTCGAGGCCCGATCCGACGCACGACACGTTCGTCTACTACTCGACGGCAATCCCAACGTTGAAGGCGGCCAAGCCGTTGTCGGGGCTGGCCAAGGGCGGGACCCGGGTGACGCTGTTCGGCAACGCCCTCGATGGCTTGGTGTCCGTACGCTTCGGCGCGGAATCTTCGTCCCGGGTGCAGAGTCCCCCTGGCTACCCCGACGGTGACCCTTACGTCGCCGAGGTCCTGAGTCCTCCCGGACCGGCCGGAACGTCGGTACCCATCACCGTGGTGACTCGTGCGGGGCGCACGCAGCCGCGAGTCGCCGCGACCTTTCACTACCTCGCCAGCGGGCCTTCGGCCCCGCGCGCCGTTGCCGTTTCGGTTGGCGGCTCGACTGCCCATCTGAGCTGGGTTGCGCCGACAAGCGACGGAGGGGCGCCTGTGACTGGCTACATCGCGGTCGCTGTCGCCGATGCGACGGCACCGGTCGTCGAGCAACTCGGCGCCGCCGCTCGTTCGGCCACCTTCGGACCTCTCGCCGCCGGTCGCAGCTACGCCTTCCGAGTGGTGGCCGAGAACGCCCGCTACGGCCGCGGTCCTTGGGCGACCGTCGCGGCGCGTGAGGTTGTGTACACCTCGGACGGCTACCGGATCGCCTACGCCTCGGGGCGGGTCGATGGCTTCGGGAGCCTCCCTGCTCTCGGTGGTCTCGGAGCGGCGGCGCCCGTGTCACCGGTCGTCGGCATCGCCGACAGCTCGGACGGGGCCGGTTATTGGCTCTTGCAGGCGAACGGAACGGTGCGCGCCTTTGGTGACGCGCTCCAGGCAAGCTACGCCCAGACATCGCCCTCAGTACCGATGACAGGAATTACAGCCAGCCCCAGCGATCGCGGCTACCTCTTGGTCAACTCCGCCGGCGACGTCTCCTCGTTTGGGGCGGCTCGCAATTTCGGCTCGCTGCCGTCCTCGCGGCTCGTTCCCGGCGCCCGCGTCGTGGGGATCGCTTCCGATTCCGACGGCAGCGGCTACTGGCTGGCGAGTTCCACGGGCGGCGTGTACGCCTTCGGTGACGCGCCCTTCCTCGGTGCTGCGGCGGGGCGGCTCGGGGGCGACCGGGTAGTGGCCCTGGCAGCGGCACCGTCCGGGCAGGGGTACTGGCTCGCTACCGCATCGGGTCGGATACTGGCCTTCGGTTCAGCCGGTTCGTACGGTGAGCCTCGTGCCGCATCGCTCAAGGGCACGATCGTCGGCATCGCTCCGTCGGCCGACGGGCGGGGCTACTGGCTGGCCACCTCGACCGGCGCGATCTACGCCTACGGCGACGCGCGATACGAGGGCCGGGCGTCCCCTTCGCCTGGGGTGGCCTCGCTCGCTGCGGGGTGACCGCCGGATTCATCACCAGCGGGCGAAGCTTTCATCGCTCGTTCACTCAGCGGTGGCCCGGCCTCGCAGGTCGGCGGCCGTTCGCAATGCGACGAGCTGCAGGTGGCACTTCGCGCCCGTGAGCGACGGGAGGCGATCGTTGCGATCGCCCCCGGGAATGGGCTTTCGGCCCTGCGGCACGCTCGCGGTTGCGTCTCGCGAGGAGCAGGAGCCACCCTCGGCCGAGCTTCCCTGCCACCACTGGTCCCGCGGTCTCCCGCTCCCTACTCGCCAAGCAGCGAAGGGAACCTCGAGCGGTTCCTCACCCGGCACGCCCGCAAGCTCCTCCGGGCAGACGAGCCCGAGGGGCCCGTCGGGAGGTCAGCGTCCTGGCGCCAGCCGCAGCATCGGGGGCTCGTAGGACAGGCCATCCTCCACGCCGCTCCACAGTGCGGCGTCGAGATCGTGCACGCCCGCGAGGGTCCACGCGGTCGCCATCGCCGCCGCGGCGGCGACCGTCGAGGATGGCTCGAGCATTGATCCCACGAGGAGGCCCATCTCGCAGCGCTGTGCGGCCTCGACCAGTCGGCGCGCGGGGCGTAGGCCCCCGCACTTGGCGAGCTTCACGTTGACCTGGTCCGCGGCCCGCAGCTCGGCGACCTTCAGGAGGTCCTCCAGCGAATGCACCGACTCGTCGGCGAGCACGGGATAGGGGCTCGAGCGGGTGACCCGGGCCATCGCGGCCAGGTCCGCCGCAGCGACCGGTTGTTCGACGAGCTCGACTGGGGTCTCTCGGCGGAAGAGCTCGTCGAGCAGGCGAAGCGCCCCCTCGGCAGTCCACGCCTGATTCGCGTCGAGGCGAAGGCGCGTGCCAGCTTCGAGTTGCGCGACGGCCGCCTGGACCCGCTCGAGATCCTCCTCGACCGTCCCGCCGAGCTTCAGCTTCAACACGGTGAAGCCGTCTGCGATCCGCGCGACGCACGCGGCGGCCATCTCGGTCGGGGTGGACAGGCTGATGGTGACGTCAGTCTCCACGCTCACCGAGCGTCCCGGTTCCCCGCCGAGCAGCTCGAACAGATCCACTCCCGCCGCCGCGCCGAGCGCGTCATGAACAGCGAGGTCGAAGGCGCACTTGGCGGTGGAGCTCCCAGCGATGGCCACGTCGGCCACTTCGAGGACAGCATTGGCCCCCGAGGGTCCGGCCGTCTCCTCGATCGCCGTGCCGGTGACGGCGCCCGCGATCGGACCGCGAAGAGCCGCCTCGATGGACTCAACCGTCTCCCCGGTGATGGGCGGGGTGGGGACGACCTCCGCGCGCCCGATGATTCCGCCGCTCAGATGGACGAAGAGCTCGACGACGACGAGCTCGTCCACCAGCCGAAGCGCTGTGCGAAAACGCTCAGCGAGTGGCCGCCGGTGGACCCGTGTCTCGAGACCAATGACGTGCAATCGCGCGCTCAGCCTCGCAGGACCGGTCGGCCGCCGATGAGCACCTCGTCCAGCTCCAGTGCCTCGTTGAGGACCACCACGTCGGCTGGGAACCCAACAGCGAGGCGGCCTGCCTGCTTGCCGAGGAGGGCGCCCGGACGCTCGCTCGCCGCGGCCAGGACGGTGCCGAGCTCGACGCCGAGACCAGCGACGTGTCGAACCCCGTCGAGCAGGCGCGCGGCCGATCCAGCGATCGTCCCGTCGGCGCGGCGTACCACGCCGGCCTCGGCCACCGCCTCGACCTCGCCGAGGGTCACCTCGCCGTTGCCGAGACCGGAGGCCGTCGTGGCGTCGCTGACGAGGTTCCAGCGGCCGGGCGCCGCGGCGAGCGCCAAGCGGAGCAGGTCTGGCGCCACGTGGACGCCGTCGGCGATGAGCTGGACGACGACTCGCCCATCGGTGAGCCCGGCGCCGGCCAGTCCCGGGGCGCGGGCCGACATCGGCTCCATCGCGTTGTAGAGGTGGGTGACGGCGCGTCCGCCGGCGTCGAATCCACGGCGGGCTTCTTCGGCGTTCGCCGCGCTGTGCCCGAAGGACACCACGGTCCCGAGGCCGACGAGCATCCGGACGAGCTCGAGGGCCCCGGTGAGCTCGGGCGCCAAGGTGACCATCGTCACGGCTCCCGACGAGAGGAGCGAGCGCGCGATCTCGAGGTCGGGCGCACGCAGCCGGTCGACCGGGTGGGTTCCGGCACGCCGGGGAGCGAGGAACGGCCCTTCCAGGTGTACACCGAGGACCCGGGCGCCGAGTCCGCGGCCGGCGCCGAGCCCGGCGAAGCGGTCAGCGGCCTCGCGCATGCGGTCGAGATCGCTCGAGATCAGCGTGGGCTGGTAGGCGAGGACACCGTCGCGTGCGAGCGACTCGCCCATGGCGAGGAGCTCCTCGGGGGAGTCGGTGAGCGCGTCGACGCCCGCGTAGCCGTTGACCTGCAGGTCCACCAGGCCACCGACTGCGATGCCACCTCTGCCGGGCGGAAGTCCAAGCGTGGCGATCTCGCCGTCGCAGACCCCGATGTCGCCGGGAACGAGACGCCCCCCGAGGAGGAACGCCGACACTCCGAGCCGCCTCGTGCCTCCCGGTCCGCCGGACGGGCGGGAGCGCCCTGGGGTCGGGTCGGTCCTGGTCTGTGCGCCGGCGTTCGGAGACCCGGCGTGCTCGGCTGCCTCCATCGCTGGGCGAAGCCGGCCGCCCCAGGAGGCGAGGAGATCGGCCGCCTCTTCGGGATCGAGGCCATGGGACACGACGAGCGTCGCGACCTTGGGCCGCCAGCCACTCGCCTCGAGGGCCGCCCGCGCTTTTGCCGGGGAAGCGCCAGAGGCGGCCGCGACGATGCGCGACGCTCGGTCGCGCAGCTTCTCGTTCGTGGCCCGCACGTCGATCATGAGGTTGCCGTAGGTCTTGCCGAGCTGGACCATCGTTGCGCTGGAGATGATGTTCAGCGTGATCTTCTGCGCAGTTCCGGCATTCAGGCGCGTCGAGCCTGCGATCACCTCGCCGCCGACGAGGAGCTCGACGCCGATCTCCGCAGCGCGAGCGAGCGCGCTCCCGGCGTTGCCGGCGATGCCCACGGTTCCCGCCCCGACCGAGCGCGCGTACGCGATCGCCCCGAGGACAAATGGGGTCCGCCCGCTCGCCGAGATCCCGACGACCGCGTCGGCAGCCGAGCAGCCGAGCCGCTCGAGCTCGCCACGCGCACCGTTCTCGTCGTCCTCGGCGCCCTCCGAGGGACGGACGACCGCGTCGCCCCCGCCGGCGAGCACGGCGAGCACGGTGCCCTCGGGGACGTCGAAGGTCGGACCGGCTTCGGCAGCGTCGAGGACCCCGAGCCGGCCAGCCGTGCCTGCCCCGACATAAATCAGGCGACCGCCAGAAGAAAGGCGGCCGGTGACGAGCTCGACGGCCGCGGCGATGTTCGGCACCGCGCGCCCCACCGCGTCGCTGGCTCGTGCGGACTCGGCCGCCATCAGCGCCACGAGCTCGGGGACCGCCAGCTTGTCGAGCTCGGCGAGCTCGGGACGGACCGACTCGCTGTCCAGCGTGGCAAGGGATTCGAGGTCGCCGCTCACAAGAAGGCCTCCGCGACGAGGCGGTGGATGCGGACCCGCACGGCCGCCTGGTCGTCGAGGCGCCGGATCGGGTGCACACCGTTGGTCAAGAGCACGACCGCAATCCCCGCGCGCGGCGACGACAAGATCGAGGTGCCGGTGAACCCGGTGTGCCAGATGGTCGCCTCTGGCCAGTCGCCCCACTCTTCCGGCTCGAGCCGCCAGCCGATGCCCCTAACGTCGGGCTGGGTGCCGGCGCGTCGTGCGGACATCGCCTCGAGCGCGGCGGCGTCGAACACGCGGCCGTCGGGTGCGAGCAGCTGCCGGGCGAACAGCACGAGGTCGGACAGGGGGGCGAACAGCCCGGCGTGCCCGGAGACTCCCCCGAGGGCGAACGCATTGCCGTCGTGGACCTCTCCCCAGACAAGGCCCGGGGTCCTGCGCTGGTCGCCGTCGAGCTCGGTCGCGGCGGTGTCCTCGCGGTGCTCGGGGCGAAAGCCCGTGTGCGTCATGCCGAGGGAACGGGCGACGTGCCTCGAGAAGAGCTGGTCGAGGCTTTCCCGACCGCTAGCCTCGAGCGCCCAGCCGAGCAGCATGAAGTTCAGGTCGGAGTAGCAGACCTGACCCGCCGGCACAGAGTTAGTGGCCTCGGCATAGACGGCGGCCTCGATGGCCTGCCTTCCCTCGAGCCATTCGAAAAAGGGGCGGTGGGCGATCAACCCGGAGGTGTGAGTCAACAGGTGCTCGAGGGTGGTGTCGCTGCGGGGGAAGTCGGGCAGCCACCGTGCCACGGGGTCGTCGATGTCGCAGTCGCCCCGAGCTGCGAGCACCATGAACAGGCTGACGGTGCAGACGATCTTGGTTAGCGAGGCGAGGTCGTAGGAGGTGGACTCGGTGACGGGCATCTGCACACCGACCCGACAGGCGCTCCCGCCGTAGGCGGAGAAGAGCGGGCCCTCCGGGCCGGTGACGGCGAGCGAGATGCCCGCAGGAAAGCCGTCGTCAATCAGCTCCTGGAGGGCACCGAGGAGCCGGCGAGTGTCCTTGGAGGGGTCCGAGACGGTGACGACGAGACGAGAGCGGTCCACGGGCTCGATCACGTGAGCGTCCGGGCGCTGCGGCACAGCCGGACCTCCTCGGACCCGTACTCGGGCTCGGTCCGCCGTGCCCCGTCCTCCACGAAGCCGAACGCCTGGTACAGCCTCTTCGCCCGTTCGTTCGCCTCGAACACCCACAAGGTGACCGGCTCGAGCCGGCGCTCCCGAAAATCCTGGAGCGCCTCGGTGAGCAGGAGCCGTCCCACTCCGCGGCTTGCCGCGCCGGGCGACACGTACAGGGAGAACAGGTGGCCGCGCCGGTGATCTTCGGGATCCTCGCCGTAGCGTGCGAAGCCCACCAGCACCCCCGAGGCAGACTCCGCCACGGTCGTTGTGGCTCCGGGAGAAGCCACAAGCGTGCGCAGCCAGTCGGCGATCTCTTCCTCGTCGAGGCCGTCCAGCACGGCGTCGGGCACGATGCCGGGATAGGCCTGGCGCCAGGCGGCAACGAAGACAGCGGCAAGGCCGCCGGCGTCCTCAGGGGTGCCGGCTCGAAGCTGGGCAGCGCGGCTCGGCGGTGGCACCAGGGCGGAGCGCTCGAGACGGGTCCGGAAGCGGAAGCGGTCCGCCCGGTAGAGGGAGCGCACGAACTCGACGGGCCGCCCCTCAGCGTCGCGGCTCTGGCGGGAGAGCCGCAGAAGCGGCACCCCGGGAGCAGTGCCGAGCAGCTCGCTCTCGCGCTCGTCCGCGAGCACCGCCTCGATGGTCTCCTCCGCGGTGGCGAGTTCCACCCCGTAGCGCGAGCGTAGGAGCTGGTAGAGGGATTGGTTCTCATCAAACGCGAGGGCGATCCCATCGAAGCGGTCGGCGTCGAGGAAGAGGGTCTCGAGCGCGAGCGGCTCGCCGTCGGCGAGGCGGACCCGCTCGATGCGAAGCGCCTCGCCGTTTTCCGGGAGGCCGAGCATCGTGGAGACCTCGGAGTCGGCCGTCGTCCGGCTGACGTCGATCAGCTTGGAGCCCGGCCGCAGTCCCCGTGCGCGCATGTACTCGGTATGGCTCGTCAGCTCGAGGGGCTGCTCGATCTTCGGCTCGGCGACGAAGGTGCCGCTCCCTTGGCGGCGGTAGATCCGCTGCTCGGCCTCCAAGCGGTCGAGGGCATGGCGGACCGTCGAGCGGGAGACCGCGAATCGTTCACACAGCTCGCGCTCGGTGGGGACCATCGCGCCCGGCGGCAATTCGCGCACCACCTCGAGCAGCAGGTCGCGCAGTTGCAGGTACTTCGGCCGGCCGGCACCGTCCACCGACACCGCGGGCTGGGACACGTTGGCTCGGCTTCCTGACACGACCTGTTGACCGTACCAATCAGGGCGACAAACGGTCAACGTCCCCCTGATGTTTCGACTAGATGTCGTCACGGCGTCTCTCAGGTGACGGTACCGCCTAGTGAAGAGCGACTTGACCGGACCATTCTGGGGTCCTACCCTCACCACAACAGCGATCGGGAGGTGGTCCCCTTGGGCCAGAAGAACCTTGTCCGTGGTGTCACCGCAATTGTCGCCATCGGTGGCTTGGCGGGGGCGCTCAGCGCACTGCCGGCCTCGGGGGCGGCAAGGCCGGCCACCGTCCGCCACGCGAAGTCGGGGAACTTCGTCGTCGCCAACACCTCGAGCGTGCAGAAGCTCGACCCGGACGTGATCACCAACTTCTTGGACTTCCAAGCACTTGGCCTCATCTACGACCAGCTGGTCCAGTTCAACCAGAAGCTCCAGGTCGTCCCCGACCTCGCCACCAGCTGGACGTTCTCCAACGGGGGCAAGGTGCTGACCTTCCAGCTCCGCAAGGGCGTCAAGTTCGACGACGGCACCACCTTCAACTCGGCCGACGTCGTCGCCTCGCTGAAGCGGGTACAGGCGCCAAAGACCGGTGACGCGTCGGCTTCGTTCCTCTCCACCGTGACGGCCGTCGTCCCCGAGGGCCCGAACGCCGTGAAGCTCGTGCTGAGCCGCCCTGACTCCTCGATTCTCTCCGGCCTGACGTCGCAGAACCTGTCGATGCTCTCGACAAAGGCGATCGCCGCCGGAACCCTCGCCAAAAAGCCCGACGGCACCGGGCCCTTCGCCTTCTCGAGCTGGAGCCCCGGCAACAGCTTCGTCGTGAAGGCCAACGGGAGCTACTGGGGCGGCAAAGTCACGCTTCCCACGGTCAAGTTCGAGACCATCCCGTCGGAGCAGTCGATCGCCTCGGCCCTCGAGGCCAACAGCGTTCAGCTCGGCCTGTTGACCCAGCCCCAGGTCGCGAACCACCTGCCCTCCTCGTTCAAGGTGGACAAGGTCCTCGACCTGTCGTACCGGGCCCTCATGCTGCAGGACAAGACCGGGCCGCTCGCCAACGTCAACAACCGTCGGGCGATCGCCTGCGCCGTCAACCGCAAGCAGGTGCTCGGCGACGCCGTCTTCGGCCAGGGCCAGGTCGTCGGCCCCGTCCCCGTCGGGCAGTTCGCCACCAAGCCGGTGTCTGCGCTGTGCCCGACCCCAGACCTGACCAAGGCCAAGGCAGCCCTGCAAGCCGCGGGTGACCCCTCGGGCTTCTCCTTCACCGCCATCACCTCCACCGACCTGGACCCGACGAGCGCCGCCCAGGCGATCGCCGTGCAGTCCCAGCTCGCTCAGGTGGGGATCAAGATGAGCATCCAGAACCTGGCGGGCGACGCCTACATCCAGGACTGGCTGAAGGGCAACTTCCAGGCGGCCTTCGCCGAGAACGGCGCCGACCCCAACCCGTACACGATGTACTTCCGCTACTTCGGCACGGGCGCCAACCTCGGGGTCCCGGCGGGCTACAGCTCCTCGGCGCTGCAGAAGCTGCTCGTGCAAGGTGACGCGGCCACGTCGACCGCCAGCCAGCAGCGGGTGTTCAACTCGCTGTCGTCCAACCTGACTTCGAACGCCGTGTGGATCTGGCTCTTCGACAGCTTCGACTATGCGGCCCTCGGCAAGGGCGTGCAAGGGTTCACCATTACGCCGACCCGGTCCCTGCAGAGCCTGCGGTCGACCACGGTCTCCTGAGCACCACCATCCTGACTGACGGAGGGCCCGCCGACGCGCTTGCGTCGGCGGGCCCTCGCCGTCATCGGCCGGGGGTCCCGTTGCTGCTGGCGGTGGCCCGACGCCTGGGGAGCATGCTCCTCACCCTGTTCGGGGTCTCGATCATCATCTTCTTGGTTCTCCGGCTGCTGCCGGGCAACGCCCTCACGAGCTCGCTCGGGGTGAGCGCGGGTCTGCTCACTCATGCCCAGACGGTGGCCCTCGACCACTACTACGGCATCGGCCAGCCGGTGATCCAGCAGTACGGCTCGTGGCTCGCCTCGACGCTTTCAGGAAACCTCGGGGTGTCGCTCTCCTCCCGCACCTCGGTCGCCTCCCTCGTCGGCTCGGCGCTCCCCGTGACCCTCGAGCTCTCGGTCCTTGCGATGATCCTCGGGCTCCTCATCGGGGTCCTGTTCGGGGTGTTCGGGGCGTTGCGTCCCGGGCGCCTCGTCGACGGCGTGGGCCAAGGGGTGTCGGTGATCGGCCTCGGCATCCCGAGCTTCGTGATCGGAACCGGGCTCGTCACCGCGCTGGCCTCGCTGTTCCACTACTTCCCGTCGTCTGAGTCCTTCGCCTCGCTGAGCGGAAATCCGTGGCTCAACCTCCAGCAGGTCTTCTTCCCGGCGCTGACCCTGAGCCTTGGGATCGCGGCGGCGTTGATGCGCACGACGCGTGCCGCCATGCTCGAGGTCGCGAGCCAGAGCTATGTCCGCACGGCCCGTGGCAAAGGGCTCCGGCGTGCCACGGTGACCTGGAAGCATCTGTTCTTGAACGCCCTCGTGCCCATCGTCACGATGTCCGGCATCCAGCTCGGCTACCTGCTTGGCGGGACGGTGATCGTGGAGCAGATCTTCGTGCTCCCCGGGCTCGGTCGACTGCTCGTCACCTCGATCAACAACCGGGACTTCCCGGTGGTCCAGAGCGTCACGTTGATCTTCGCCACCGGTTTCGTCGTCGTGAACATGCTGGTGGACGTCGCCTACAACGTCATCGACCCGCGGTCACGGACCCGATGACGCTCGCTGATCCCGAGCTCGTGCTCCCCACCGAGGCGGAGGAGGAGAGCGACGTCACCGCACGGCGACAGGGGCTCCTCAGCGCGCTCTGGCGGAGCCCGAACGGCCGGGCCGGCCTCATCCTCGTGGGGCTCGTCGTGATCGCGGCCATCGCGGCCGCCTTCGGCGGAACGCCCTACTCACCCACCTTCCAGAACCCGGCGACGGTCCTCAAGTCGCCGAGCCTTGCTCACCCCTTCGGGACCGACCAGTTCGGGCGGGACATCGTCTCCCTGGTTCTCGACGGGCTCGGCGTCTCTCTCGAGATCGCCGGGCTGGCTGTGCTCATCGCTGGGGTCGTCGGCACCGTGGCGGGGGTCATCGCCGGATTCCTTGGGCGTTACGTCTCGGCAGTGATCATGCGGATCACCGACATGATGTTCGCCATCCCGGCGATCCTCCTCGGTCTGGCGGTTGTCGCCGCGCTCGGTGCCGGCTGGCTGAACAGTGCGCTCGCCATCGGCATCGGCTACATCCCGATCTTCGTGCGGGTGGTGCGCGGCCCGGTGCTTGCGCTTCGCGAGTCGGGTTACGTCCGCGCCGGGAGGGTGCTCGGCTTCTCCCAAGGTCGTCTGCTGTTCCGTCACATCCTGCCGAACATCGCCGGCGTTCTCTCGGTCCAGGTCAGCCTGGCGCTCGCCTGGTCGGTCCTCGCCGAGGCGAGCCTCAGCTTCCTCGGGCTCGGGCCGCCACCCCCGACGGCCTCGCTCGGCGAGATGGTGGCCCAGTCCGGGAGCCTCGCGAGCACCGCGTGGTGGACACTCGCCGCTCCGTCGCTGGCGATCGTGGTCGCGGTGATCGGTTTCAACCTCCTCGGCGACGGCCTGCGCGATGCCGTTGACCCTCGGACCCGTCGCCGGTGAGCGCGAGCATGGGCCGCACGGCACGGTCGGGAACCATCTCGGACCTCGGAGGGCTCTTGTGCGAGTGATCGGCATGATCTCGGGCACCTCCTTCGACGCGGTCGAGGCGGTGCTGGCGGATATCGACCAGAACGGGGACACCCTGTTGGGCGAGGTGGTGGTCCATCGCTCGGTCCCTTATCCCGAGCAGCTGCGATCGGCGATCGCCGCAACCTTGCCGCCTGCCGCCACGACGATGGAGGCGGTGTGCAAGCTGGACGTGGCGATCGGCCAGCACTTCGGCGCCGTTGCCGCAGAGCTCGCCCGAGAGGTGGGCGGCGCTCCGCCCGACGTCGTCTGCTCCCACGGCCAGACCGTGTTCCACTGGGTCGAGGGCAGCCGGGCGCTCGGCACGCTCCAGCTCGGCGAACCGGCCTGGATCGCCGAGGCGACCGGCGCGACGGTGGTCCACGACGTCCGCAACCGGGACATCGCCGCAGGAGGCCAGGGAGCACCGCTCGCCAGCCTGCTGGATGTGCTGTTGCTGGCGCCCCCTCCGGGCGTGGTGCGCGGCGCGCTCAATCTCGGCGGGATTGCCAATGTCACGGTGCTTGGCGGCGGACGCGACCCGGTCGCCTTCGACATCGGCCCGGCCAACGCCCTCATGGACGCGGCGCTCGACCGGCTCACGGGCGGTGCCGAGCGCTTCGACCGTGACGGACGGCGCGCGGCGGGGGGCGAGATCGACGGGGCACTGCTGGACGCGCTGCTCGACGATCCCTACTTCGCGCTCTCCGCGCCGAAGTCGACGGGCAAGGAGCGCTTCAATCTCGACTATCT
>JAODBN010000221.1 GCA_025463965.1 Acidimicrobiaceae bacterium | reverse complement strand
GTTCAAGAGCCACCGGCCCAGCAGTGAGGAGAGTGTGAGGGAATCGTCTGCGGACGAGGTCTCCCTCACCGCCGCACCGGTGGCGACGTCCGTGTCGGATGCGGTCACCGAGTCGGATGCGCTAACGCCGTCGGATGCGCTCACCGAGGCCGGCCCGGCCGACGTGGCGGGAGCACCGGTCGTGGAGGTCGACGAAGCGGTGGCCGCAGAGACCGCGGTCCTCGAGGACGCTGGGTCCGCAGCGCTTGCGGCCGACGACCTCTCACCCGAAGAGCTCGAGCGCCGGCGCGCCGCGCTCGAGGACGTGATGGAACTGATGCGACCAGCGGTCCAGATGGACGGCGGAGACCTCCAGCTCGTCGACGTCGACTACGCCGCCGGGGTCGTAGAGGTGCAGCTCCAGGGAGCCTGCGGCTCCTGCGCCATCTCTTCGACCACGCTGAAGGGCGGCGTGGAGCGCCTCATCACCGAGCGCCTCGAGTGGGTGACCGAGGTGCGTGGCGGGGTCGACGAGTCCGAGGACCCCTTCGAGAGCGCAGCGCTCGGACGCGGCGCCTACGTCCCCCGCTACTACTGAGTTCCCGGCCGTAGAGCAACGGCGGGGCCTTCGCCTTTGTCTCCTCTTGCTAGCGAGCTCTGCGATCAGCGCATGAGGGCGCGCAGCTCGCGATAGCCGACGCGGGCGACGCCGAGGCGAGCGAGGACCTGGGACAGGATCCCCCCCCGGGCGCTCAGCCGGGCCGCATTGACCCGCTCGGCCCAGTCGTCCGGCGCGGCGGCGCGTAGCTCCGCCCCGTCGAGGGCGGGCCGCAGCCGGATCTCCGAAAGCCCCTCGGGCAGGGCGGCGAGCAGCTCCGTCAGCTGGTGCTCGTCCCGGGTCCCGGGAGCTCCGAGGTGCAGGACCCGCTCGGGAGCGACCACGCCGCGCTCTTCGGCGAGGGCCCGGAAGGGAAAGCCCACCGCGGCCTCCGCCTCGGACCCGGGCAGGCGCACCGGCAAGCGGAGCTCGTCGGCGAGGTCGAGGTAGACGTCGAAGAACTCGGGCTTGAGGGCGACCGCGGGCAGGTGCGAGGTGAGATGGCTGACGTCGAAGCCCCACAAGATCGCCCGCTCGATCTGCGCACGCCACTCGCGGCGCACCTCATCGAGATCGGCGTGGTCCCACACGTCATCGAGGGTGCGGGGAAAGCCCCCATCGCCGTCGAGCAGGGACGGCGCCTGGGTGACCGGTCCCCACCGGTACAGGTCGAGCTCGGCGTTCAAGGTGAGCTGGACTCCAACGTCCTCGCCCCGGTAGACGGCCGCGGCCGCCCGCGCCCAGGGGGCGGGGACCAGGAGGGACGCCGAGGTTCCCGACCCGTGGCGGAGCGATCCATAGACGGCCTCGTTCGCCGCGAGCGAGAAGCCGAGCTCGTCCAGGCAGACGACGACGCCGCGCTCTGCCCGACCGAGACCCAGGCGGCCCAGGAGCTCACTCATGCCCGCACGGTAGCGGGGAGTTCCGTTAGCGGCCCAGCCGTTCCTGCAGCGCTGCGTCCTTCGCCCGGACCTCGCCGGCCATCCGCTCTTGGAACGCGAGCACCTGGCCCGACAGCCGGTCGTCACCGACCGCGAGGATCCGCACCGCGAGCAGCCCGGCGTTGCGGGCGCCGTCCACCGACACCGTGGCGACCGGGATGCCCTTCGGCATCTGGACGATCGACAGCAGCGAGTCGAGACCGTCGAGGTTCTTGAGGGCGATCGGCACCCCGATGACCGGGAGCGGGGACACGGCGGCGAGCACCCCGGGAAGATGCGCTGCGCCGCCGGCGCCGGCGATGATCACCCGCACCCCGCGACCCGACGCTTCCCTGGCGAACGTGATGGCGTCGTCGGGGGTCCGGTGCGCGGAGAGGACCCGCATCTCCCAAGGGATGCCGAACTCCTCTAGCGCCTCCGCGGCCTGGCGCATGACCGACTCGTCAGAGTCACTTCCCATCACGATGGCGACGCTCATGGCGGTCGGGCTAGCTCCTTTGCTATGCGCCGCGCTTACGCGGCGGGACCGGTGCGGGACCTCGGCATCGTAGGCGCCCGCGCTCAGCTCTTCCGGGGAGCTGGCTTGGAGCCGCGCCGCAGCGGGACGAGCGCACGCCCGACCTGGCCCAGCACGAGGCCGACGACCACCCCGGCGACCACGTCAGAGGCGTGGTGGATCCGCACGTAGATCCTGGATGCCGCCACGAGCACCGCCGCGAAGAAGTACGCCGGGCCGAGGCTGTCCTCCTCCGCGAGCAACGTCGCGGCGCAGAAGGCAGCAGTGGCGTGGCCGGAGGGGAAGCTGGAGCTGAGCGGCTGGCGCAGGGGGAGCGGGTGCTCGTGCTGGACGAGGGGCCGGGTGCGGCGGAACAGCGACTTCAGCGCCACGTTGACGAGGACCGACTCGATGCCCGCCGCGGCGATCGCCCTGACGGCGGCCCGCTCGTTCAGTCGCCCACCGCGAAGCGCCCGCAGCAGAGCAAGGATGACCCAGACGAGACCGAAGTCCCCGAGTTCCGACGCGGTGTAGAACACGCGGTCGGCGACCTTGTTCCCACGCATCGCCCGAATCGGACCCTCGGCCACCTCGTCGAAGCGGCCCACCAGTCGGCGGAGCATCGCCGCAGGTTAATCGGACGGGGAGGCGGTCTCCCCCGCGAGGACGAGCGGCTCGCCGTGCGCGGCCCCGAGGAGGCGGGCATCGCCAGAGGGCGGAGCAGGCAATGGAGCCGTCCGCTCGCGCACGGTGGGCGAAGCCACGGCCATCGGGCGAGTTCCGTCAGCCCTGTTCGGCGCGACCGGGCAGAGGGCCTGGAAGGCGCAGGACTTGCACAGCGGCGACGGGTTCGGCCGGAAGTCCCCGGTCCGACAGGCGCGCTCGATTGCGTGCCACACGCCAAGCGCTCGCTGGCGTAGCCCTCGCATCGACTGGTCGGTCGGGGACTCCACGATCACCACCTGGTCGCGCAGGTAGATCAGGCGGACCTCGCGAGGACGGCGCCCGAGCACCTGCTCGCAGAGGAAGGCGTAGAAGTGCACCCCGCCGAGGCTTGCGCGGGAGTAGTCCGCACGCGGCGCCCGGCCGGTCTTGTAGTCGATCACCACGAGGCTGCCGTCCTCGAGCCGGTCGAGCCGGTCGATGATCCCGCGCAGCTCGATGTCGCCAAGGCGCGCCCGCAAGTCGAGCTCGAGGCCCACCGGATGTACCGAGCTGGGGTCCTCGAGAGCGAAGTAGCGCTCGAGGAGGCCGGATGCCTCGCGCACGAAGGCGGCCTCGCCACGCTCGTCCATGCCGAGCTCGGAGACCTCGTCGGTGCTCGCCAGCTCCGACCAGGCAGCATCGAGGGCGTCCTCGGCCCGGTCCCTGGTGCGCGCGTCGGCGGGGCCGTCCGAGTAGAGCAGCTGCAGCGCCCGGTGCAAGAGGGTGCCGCGCACCTGCTGGGGAGATGCAGGCTCGGGGAGCCGCTCCAGATACGAGTAGCGGAACGCCAGAGGGCAGCTGATGAACTTGGCGATCTTTGACGGCGTCAGCGTGGACGGAAGCGACAGCGCGGGCTCGGCCGCGGCGCCGGCGGGCGACGCGGAGCTCGGCGTCGCGGCGGTGGAGGGTTGGGTGATCACTTGCGAAAGGCTACGCGGGGGTTGCCTCACCGGCGCGGATCGTCGCGCCCGGCGCCTGGTTCGCCCCGGCGTCGGGAAGCGCACGTTGCCAGGCCAGCACCGAGCTCGCGACCTTTTGGGGCGCCTGGAGGGGCCCGAGATGGGAGAGGCCGGCGATCTCCTCGAAGGAGGCGGCCGGGAGGACCCCGGCGAGGCGCCGGGCTCCTTCGCCCTCCTGCTTGCTCTCGCTACCCGCGACGAGGTGGACCGCGCAGCGCACCCGGGCCGGCTCGAGCGCGGCGGATGCGGCGGGCGCCGCCTCGTAGATGCGGGCCTCCCACTCGGGCAGGAAGCGGAGCCCCACCGAACGGTCGGGTCGCTCCTCGAAGGCGTGCTCGAGGTATGCGTCGAGCGCCTCGTCCCCGAGCGAGGCCAGTGGCGAGGACTGGTAGCGCTCTCGCGCCTCGGCACGTGAGGCGAACGAGCTCCGACGGCGGCGCGCCCCGGCCGCCCGTTCGGAAGCGATGCGCTGGCCCGCCTCTCCGGGCGGCAGCACCGCCGGCTCGTAGCAGTACAGCGCCCGGAAGGTTCCCGGGCGCGACGCCTCGAGGAGCAGGAGCGCCGTGGCCCCGCTCGAATGGCCGATGCCGATCGGGCGCTCCATCCGGAGCACCTCGCGGGCGGTCTCGAGGTCGGCGGCGAGCCCCGTCCAGTCGGCCCGACCGTTCGCAGGCCAGCTCGATCCGCCGTTGCCACGAAAGTCGGGACCCCCACAGCGCAGCTCGGCGGTGAGCTCGGCAAGGAGCGCACCGTAGGTACGAAGGGGGAAGCCCGTCGCGTGGCCGACCAGGGCGTCAGGCCCGGTTCCTCCCAGGTCGTGCACGGCGATCAGCACCCCGTCGGGCACGGCACCGGTCAGGGGCATCGACATCCGGCCCAGGACCCTAATGGACCGGTCCTGCGCGCAGGTGCCCACGCGGCGGCCGCTCCCCGGGGGAGCGCAGGCCCGGTCAGCCCTGCCAGTCCTCGACCAGCGCTCCGTCGCTGCTACGGCGAAAGAGCGGGATCGAGCCCAGCGAGCGAACGAGCGCGGCGTCCTCGCCGAGCGCCCGCTCCCAGGAGCGACCCTCGGTGAGCAGGGTCCCGATCGCGACGGGCTCGCCTCCGACCCTCCGCACGAGAGCGAGCGCGGCCCGAACCGACGCCCCGGTCGAGACGACGTCGTCGATCAGCGCCACGCGCTTTCCCGTCACCACGGCGGTGCGGGCCCGGTCGAAGAGCAACCGTTGAACCGTGCCGGTCGTGATGGACTTCACGGGCTCGTCGATCGCGTCGCTCAGATGGATCTTTGGCGTCTTCTGCAAGATCAGGTAGTCGTCGAGCCCCAGCGCTCGGGTCACTTCGATAGCGAGGGGGATGCCCATCGTGGCGACGGAGACCACGACCTCGACGCGATAGGGAAGGAGCACCTCCGCGAGGTCCTGTCCGGCGCGTGCCATGAACCGGACCCCGTGGTCGACCGTGATGAACAGGGCGATCGCCAGCTCGTCCGACAGCGGGACGACGGGGATCTCGGGCTGCTGGCTGCCGATGCGGGTGCGATAGGTGCGGAGGGCCTGGACCACCCGAAGATGCTGGTCGCTGGCACCCGTTGCCCGCAAGGCGGCCGTTTTCGGAGGCGCCGACGCCCTGGCAAGATTTCGCCATGAACGCGCCCGACCCCGCCTTGGCCGAGTTGGCCGAGTGCCCCCCGTCGAACCTGTGGGAGCCGTCGCTCTCCGAGCTCGTCCTCCGGGCCCGCCAGCTGTCAGAGCGAATCCCTCGAGCCGTGCTCGGCATCTGTGGTCAGCCGGGCGCCGGCAAGTCCACCCTGGCCGCTCATCTCGTGACCGAGCTCGGTCCGCTCGCTGCCCTCGTTCCGATGGACGGCTTCCATCTCGCGCAGGCCGAGCTGGAACGGCTCGGTCGTGCTCAGCGAAAGGGTGCTCCCGACACCTTCGACGCGCTCGGCTACGTCGCCCTCCTGCAACGGCTGCGGGGCTCGACCGAGGAGGTCGTCTACGCCCCTTCTTTCAGGCGGGACCTCGAGGAGCCGATCGCCGGAGCGATCCCGGTCGGCCCACAAGTCCGCCTCGTGGTGACGGAGGGGAACTACTTGCTCGACACCGCCCCTGGGTGGGTCGGGGTTCGGCCGCTCCTCGACGAGGCGTGGTACGTCGAGACGGACGAGAACCTGCGCCTCGAACGCCTGGTCGCCCGACACATCGCCTTCGGAAAGGAGCCGGCGGCTGCCCGGGCTTGGGCGCTCGGCCCGGATCAGGAGAACGCGCGTCGCATCGCCGAGGCGGGAGCTCGAGCCGATCTCGTCGTACGCGTTCGGGACTGAGTTCCGCCGCCGGGAAGGCAAGCCCTCCCGGCGCGGACGGCCTTAGAGCGCTGCCTTGGCGAGCACGGTGCCGTTAGAGGTGACCAAGCGGGCGCTTTGCACCTCGTGCAGCCCGACCTTGAGCGGGATCGCCCAGGTCCCCTCGCCGCTGCCCGACAAGGAGAACGACCCGACGGTCATCACGTGACCGTTCGCCAACTGGACCTGGCAGTCAACGCGCTGGCCCCAGGGGCCGCCGTTCACCTCCATCACGAGCATGGGAGGAGATCCTGAGGCGAGGAGCACCTCGCCGATGTTGCCTCCACTCGCCGAGGTGAGCTGGGCCGAGATCACCGAAGCCTGCAAAGGGCGCGTGCCGCCGGAGCCGAGCGAATTGACCAGTCCCACGCCACCGAGCGCCAAGGCGACCACGAGGGCAGCCGCGGCGAGCAGCGTGTTGCGCCGCTGCGGGCCGCTCGCCTTCCGCCATCTCGACGCAGCGCCGATCCGCCGGCGGATCGGCGTGGCCTCGCTGGGCTGGCGGCCCGTCACGGTCGGAAGGCCCGTGCGGACCCGCTCGGCGACCCGGAGCTCGAAGCCGAGCGGCGGCTCCGCCTGGGGGGCCACCATGAGCAGGGCGTCCGCGACGCCCGTCAGGTGCTCGAGCTCGGCCCGGCAGTCATCGCAGTTCTCGACGTGCTCGACGACGATCGAACGCTCACGCCCCGTGAGCACCCCGAGGGCAAGCTCGGCGAGCTCCGCCGAGACTTCAGCGCAGGTATCCATCTCATGGTTGGTCATGACGCCTCCATCGCAAGCGCGGCCCGCAGTTTGGTGATCCCTGCCCGGATCCTCGTCTTCGCGGTGCCGAGGGGGATCTGCTCGTGGGCGGCCACCTCTGCAGCGGTCCTGCCGTAGATCCCTGCCAGCGCCACCGCCCGCCGCTGCTCTGCAGGCAGCTCGGCGAGGGCGACGTGAAGGCGGTCAGTGGAGTCTGCAACGACGACGGACTCCTCCACGGAGCGCTCGCCGCTGGCGAGGCGCATCCACACGAGGTCGTCCGGACCGACGGGAACCGACCGCCGGGCTCGGACCGCGTCGATTGCGAGGTTGCGGGTGATGGTAAGGAGCCACGTGGCAACGGCCCCGCGACGGTGGTCGAAGACCGAGGCGTGCTTCCAGGCGCGAAGGAATGCCTCTTGAGCCACGTCCTCGGCGGCCGTCGCGTCATTGAGAACCGAAAGGGCAAGGCCGTAGACGCGTCGTTGATAGCGTCGGACAAAGGCGAGTCCTGCTGTCTCGTCGCCAAGCGCCATGGCGGCGAGCAGCGCCTCATCGGGCGTAGCGTCCTGGCTGGCGTCAGGGATCATCACGAAATTGTACGGTCGCGGGGCCTAAAAGGATTGCCGGGCCAGTAGATGCTTCCCGCTACGTTGGCCGACGTGCGCGTCGTCGGGACGTTGCTTCGCGGCCGAGCTCGCTCGGCTGTCTTCCTAGGGGCGCCGCTCTCAGGTCATCCTTCGGTCATGAAGTGCTCGCTCAGGTACTTCTCGCCCTCGTCGCAGCAGATGGTCACCACACTCGTGAGCTCCGGCCGTTGCTCGCGCAGGCGACGCGCGGCGGCGACGTTCGCCCCCGAGCTCGGACCGACGAGCAAGCCGTGCCGGCGGGCCAGCCGACGCATCTCGAGGAGTGCCTCGTCGCTGTGGACGTCGATCACGAGATCGACGAGCGAGCGGTTTCGTTGGTAGATCCCAGGGACGAACCCATCCGCGATGCCTTCGATACGGTGCAGGCAGCGGTCCCCACACTGGATCGTGCACGACTCGCTGGGCTCGAGCGCGACGATGAGGACGTTCGGGTTCGCGGCGCGCAGGGCCTGGCCGACGCCGACGAGCGTCCCGCCGGTTCCGACTCCCATCACGAAGGCGTCGGGCACGGTTCCCTCGGGCAGCTGGGACAAGAGCTCGGGCCCGAGCCACGTGCGGTTTTCCTCCACGTTCCACTCCGAC
>JAODBN010000031.1 GCA_025463965.1 Acidimicrobiaceae bacterium | reverse complement strand
GCCTCGAAGTCGTAGCGGCCCTTGTCGCAGAGCCAGCTCTGGTTGACCGGGGCAGAGTCGATTCCGAGGTAGCGCACGAGCGCTCCCGCCGAGGACTGGGCCACCACCCGGCAGCCGACTGCGCAGCTCGTGCAAGTGGTCTCGGCCTGCTCGAGGTCCCACGGGCGTGCCTTGAAGCGGTAGGGAGCGGAGGTGAGCGCCCCCACCGGGCAGATCTGCACCGTGTTGCCCGAGAAGTAGGAGCTGAAGGGACGATCGGGGAACGTGGCGACCTCGATGGCGTCGCCTCGGAACGCGAAGTCGATGAGGGCCTCTCCGGCAACCTCGTCGGCAAAGCGGGTGCAGCGCGCGCACTGGATGCAGCGCTCGCGATCGAGATGGACGAGCGGCCCGATCTCGATCGGCTTCTCCCAGTGACGCTTCTCCTCGACGAAGCGGCTCTCGCCCGGACCGTGGCTGAGCGCCTGGTCCTGGAGCGGGCACTCGCCACCTTTGTCACAGACGGGACAGTCGAGCGGGTGGTTGACGAGCAGGAACTCGAGCACCCCGACCTGGGCCTTGCGTGCCTTCGCCGAGGCGGTGCGGACCTCCTGGCCGTCGGCCACCCGGATGAAGCAGGCGGGCTGGAGACTGAAGCCACGGGGACCGGACACCTCGACGAGGCACATCCGACACATGCCGACCGGCTCCATACGGGGGTGGTAGCAAAAGCGGGGGATGAAGACCCCGGCTCGCTCGGCAGCCTCGATCACGAGCTCACCGGGCTTCGCGACCACGGCGGTGCCATCGATGACCACGCTGAGGCTCTGGGGCGCCTCGGGCCTCGCGGTGGTGTCGGTCATCGGGCCCCTCGCATCGGGCAGCCGCCCTCTTTCACGTGAAGGAGGAACTCGTCTCGGAACATCCGGATCCCCGACGCGATCGAGGAAGGGATCGAAGGGCCGAGGACGCAGATCGTCGTCTGTTGCGGCGGCCAGCTCACTCCGGGGGCGATGTTGTCACACGCGTCCATGAGCAGGTCGAGGTCGGCCTCGCGCCCGTCGCCTTCCTCCAGACGGCGCAGGATCTTCTCCAGCCAGCCGCTGCCCTCCCGACAAGGCGTGCACTGTCCGCACGACTCGCGGTGGAAAAAGCGGGTGATACGCCACGCGGCCCGCACAACACAGGTGGTCTCGTCCATCACGACCACCGAGCCGGAGCCGAGCATCGAGCCGGCCTTGCCCACCGCGTCCTGGTCGAGGCCGAGGGAGAGATGCTCGGGTCCGAACCAAGGGGCCGAGACGCCGCCGGGAATGAACGCCTTGAGGGCCTTGCCGCCCTTCACTCCCCCGCCGAGGGACGGGTGGTTGATCAGGTCGTCGAAGGTGACCTTGGACATCTCGAGCTCGTACCAGCCAGGCCGCTCGACGCGGCCCGAGAGCGCGAAGAGGCGGGTGCCCGTCGAGCTGCCCTGGCCGAGGGCGGCAAAGGCCTCGCCGCCGTTGCGGATGATCCAGGGGAGGTTGGAGACGGTCTCGATGTTGTTGACCACCGTCGGAGCGCCGTAGAGGCCGATCGCTGCGGGGAAGTAGGGGGGCTTGATGCGCGGGAATCCTCGCTTGCCCTCGAGGCTCTCGAGAAGGGCGGTCTCCTCGCCGCAGATGTAGGCACCTGCGCCCGGGTGGACCACCAGGTCGAGGGACCAGCCCGAGCCGAAGACGTCGGCACCGAGCGCCCCGTGCGCGTACGCCTCGTTGACCGCCTGGGTGAGGCGCTCGAGCCCGAGCGCGAACTCGCCGCGACAGAAGATGAAGGCCTGGGCGACGCCGAGGGCGTAGGCGGCGATGATCGTGCCCTCCACCACCTGGTGGGGGTCCCGCTCGACGAGCAGGTGGTCCTTGAAGGTGGCGGGCTCGCTCTCGTCGCCGTTGATCACGAGGTAGGTGATATCGGCGGGGCGCAGCATCGACCACTTGCGACCGGCAGGGAAGCCCGCCCCGCCCCGGCCGAGCAGGCTCGCCTTGTCGACCTCGGCCCGCACTTCGGCAGTCGGGCGGGCGAGCGCGGCGCGCAGTCCCTCGTAGCCGCCCGTGGCGAGGTAGCGATCGAGGGTGTAGGAGTCCTCGTGGTCCAGCCGGGCAGTGACGATGCGGGGCGCCTCGGTGATCACCGGTTCTCCTCACCGGCGGCCGCGGGCGAACCCGGGGATGCCGCGTCGCGAGCGGGAAGCGAGACGTTGCGCTCGACCCGGCAGAGCACCCCGTGGCGCGGGACGAGCTCCGCGAGGCGGCCAGCACGCAGCTCGGCGGTGAGCGACTCGAAGCCGGGACCGTCGAGGGGGCCGAAGAAACGGTGGTTCACCTGGACACAAGGGGCGATGTCGCAGCCGGCGAGGCACTCGGCCTCCTCGAGGGTGAATTCCCCGTCCTCGGTCGTCTGGCCGACCGACACACCGAGGTGCTTCTCGGCGTGTTCGATCAGCTCGTAGGCCCCCGCGAGCAGGCAGGCGATGTTGGTGCACACGGCGACGACGTGCCGTCCGACCGGCTCGGTGTGGAGCATGTCGTAGAAGCTGGCGGTCCCACGCACCTCGGCGGGGGTGACGCCGCACAGCACTGCCACGTCCTCCATCGCCTCCGGGCTCAGCCAGCCCTCCTGGGACTGGGCGAGGTGACAGAGCGGGATGAGCGCAGAGCGTCGTTCGGGGTAGAGGGCGACGATCGCCCGGGCCCGCTCGAGGTTCTCCGGGGTGAGGCGGCCCATCAGCGGTCCACCTCCCCGAGCACCGGGTCCACCGAGGACAGCACGGCGATGGCGTCCGCGATCAGGCCGCCCCGCAAGAGGGCCGGGACGCTTTGGAGGTTGACGAAGCTCGGGCCGCGCACGTGCATGCGATAGGGCTTGGCGCCACCGTCGGACACCAGGTAGCACCCGAGCTCGCCGCGCGGTGACTCGATGGCGGTGTACACCTCTCCGGCAGGCACCTCGAAGCCCCGGGTGAACAGCTTGAAGTGGTGGATGAGGGCCTCCATCGACTCGTCGATCCGGGCGCGAGGCGGCGGGGTCACCTTCTTGTCCTGAACCCGGTAGTCCCCCGCCGGCATCTTCTCGACGATCTGGCGCACGATGCGAAGCGACTCGCGGACCTCGTTCATCCGGACCGCGTAGCGGTCGAAGGTGTCGCCGACGGTGCCGACGATCACGTCGAACTCGACTTGGTCGTAGGCGAGATACGGCATCGCCCTGCGCAGGTCCCAGGGCACCCCGCAGGCACGAAGGATGGGTCCCGTCGCCGACATGGCAAGCGCGAGCTCGGGGCTGATCACCCCGACCCCCTCGGTGCGCTCCCGGAAGATGGGCTGGCCGGTGAGGAGCTCGTCGTAGTCGCCGAGACGGAAGTTGATCGTGTCGACGATCGCCGAGACGTCGTCCTCCCAGCCGTCGGGAAGGTCGGCGGCCACCCCGCCGGGCCGGATGTAGTTGGTGTTCATCCGCAGGCCGGTGGTCTTCTCGAAGAACGACAGGATCATGTCGCGCTCTCGGAAGCCGAAGATCATCATCGTCGTCGACGCGAGGTCGATTCCATTGGTGGCGGCCCACATGACGTGCGAGGAGATGCGATTCAGCTCAGACATCAGCATGCGGATCCAAGTCGCTCGGGGCGGTATCTCTACCCCGAGGAGCTCCTCCACCGCGAGCGACCACACGAGCTCGTTGTTCAGCGGTGACAGGTAGTCCATCCGCGTGACGTTGGTGGCACCCTGGACGTAGGTGAGCTCCTCTGCCTGCTTTTCCATTCCGGTGTGCAGGTAGCCGATCACCGGCTTGGAGCGCAGCACCGTCTCGCCCTGGAGCTCGAGCATCACGCGGAGCACCCCGTGGGTGGAGGGGTGCTGGGGCCCGAGGTTGATGATCATCGTCTCGCCCTCGCCGAAGCGGTCCTCCGCCTCGGCCTCGGCGATGTCGACGCCGGCGCTCTCGGGAAGGCGGAGCACCGCGCCCTGCTCGATCAGCAGCTGGATCGGGTCGGTCGCCTCGAGCGGGGAGAGCTCCTGCGCGCCTTCGTCGGTCTCCTCGACGAGGAGACCGGGCCCGCGGTCGGAGGCGTCGCCGAAGACGCCCGAACGCTCGTCGGCCGCCTCGATCGGCCGCGGCGCGGGCGCGTCGAACTCGTCGCGGTCGTCGTGGTCGCTCATCGCTCGCAGGTGATCGGGTGCTTGGTCATCGGGGTCCCGGGGCGTCCTTGAACTGCACCGGCACGCGACCGACGCCGTAGTCCTTGCGCAGGGGGTGACCCTCCCAGTCCTCCGGCATGAGGATCCGGGTGAGGTCGGGATGGCCCGAGAAGCGGATTCCGAACATGTCGTAGACCTCTCGCTCCATGTTCTCGGTGCCGGGATAGATCGTGAACAGGCTCGGACAGACAGGCTCTTGCTCGCTCACCTGGACGCGTAGCCGGAGGCGGCGGCCGTGCTCATGGCTGAGCAGCACCACCACGAGCTCGAAGCGCTCGGCCACGACCCCTGCGGGGAGCGCCCGGTCGAGGTGGCGCAGGTAGTCGACGGCGGTGAGATCGGCACAGGTGATGAAGCCGGCGTCCTTGCACGAGGTGACCGCGTCGACGTAGGCGCCCAAGTCTGGGTAGAGGACCTCCTGGCCCCGCTGCAAGGTCACCGGGATACCCGCAAGGCCGGGGATACCGGCGCTGAACGCGGGCTGCTGCGCGGCGGGCGTCTCTTCGACGGCCGCCGGCGACTCGGTGCTCAACGGGGGGTCCCGACGCGCACCGGCGTCGGGAGGGGCTGCACCCAGCCCGGCACGGCACCATCGGCCGTGGCGTCCAGGCCGGCACCGCCGCGTCGGCTTGCCCGGCGCTGCATGATCTCGCCGGTGCGCACCTTCTCGTGCAGCGTCAAGATCGAGTGCATCAGCGTCTGCGGGCTCGGAGGACAGCCCGGCGCGTAGACGTCCACGGGGACAACCTCGTCCACGCCTTGCACGATGGCGTAGTTGTTGAACATCCCGCCGGTGGATGCGCACACGCCCATCGAGATGACCCACTTCGGCTCCACCATCTGGTCGTAGACCTGGCGCAGCACCGGGGCCATCTTCTGGGAGAGCCGGCCGGCGACGATCATCAGATCCGCCTGACGAGGCGAGGGGCGGAAGACCTCCATCCCGAATCGGGCGAGGTCGTACTCCGCGGCGCCCGCCGCCATCATCTCGATGGCACAGCAGGCGAGCCCGAAGGTGGCGGGCCACATCGAATGCTCGCGTGACCAGCGCACGAAGTCTTCGAGCCTGCCGGTCAAGAAGTTGTGGTTAAGGGACTCGAGCCCGTTCCAGGACGCCATCGGACCTCCTAGGCCGCCTCGCCGGTGGAGCTTCCAACCCGGCGCACTGTGGACTCGCTCGTGCGGGCGGTAGCCCGGATCACCGGACGGACCCGCTTGACGGGGCCCCAGTCGAGCGCTCCGTTGGAGACCAGGTACACGAAGGAGAAGAACACCGCAGCGGCGAACACGATGATCTCGATCAGGCCGAACCGTCCCAGCTGGCCGTAGACCACGGCCCAGGGGAACAGGAAGATCACCTCGATGTCGAAGATCACAAAGATCATCGACACCAAGTAGAAGCGGACCGGGAAACGCTGAGGAGGTTCGTTGGCAGGGACGATCCCGCACTCGTACGGAGCTTCCTTTGCGGCGGTCGGGCGCTTTGGAGCCAGCAGGCGCGACGCGACGAGAGAGAGGCCAGCGAAGGCCACTCCGAGAACGAACAGGAGGAAGATGGGGAGGTAGCTGTCCAGGCTTCCCATGACTTGGCTGGTTCTACCACGGAGCCTCGGCGCTCGGCACATCGAAGGGCGCCGCAGGGCCGGCCCGAGAGGGGCGCGCTGGTGGCGCCCAGTAGTGTCCTGGTGTGGCAGACCACTATTCCGGGGCAGCACCTCGCGCCCCCCTGTCGGACGAGCGATCCTGCGAGGTGCTCGTCGTGGGCGCCGGTCCTTCGGGCGCGGCGACCGCCTACTGGCTCGCCGAGGCGGGCTACGACGTCGTGCTGCTCGAGAAGAAGCACTTTCCGCGGGAAAAGACCTGCGGCGACGGGCTCACTCCCCGTTCGGTTCGCCAGCTCGTGGATCTCGGGCTCGGCGACGCGCTCGAGTCCCACCACCGCTACGACGGGCTGCGCGCCCTGGCGTTCGGAAAGGAACTCCTGCTTCCCTGGCCGGATCATCCGGACTTCCCGAACCACGGCTACGTGGTGACGCGTGCGGACCTCGACGCCCTCGTCGCCGAGCGGGCGGTCAAGGCCGGCGCCGAGCTGTGGCAGGGCGCCGAGGCGCTCTCTCCCCTCTCGGGGGCAGCGGCCGCCTCGGGAGCGGCGGCGGGCGGTGCGCTTGTCGCGGACCGCGACCACGGCGGCCAGGTGGAGGTCCGTGCGCGCTACACCGTGGTCGCCGACGGCTCGAACTCGCGCTTTGGCCGCGCTCTCGGCGCGGGCAGAGATCGTCAGCTGCCGATGGGCCTCGCCATCCGCGGCTACTACACGTCTCCCCGCCACGCCGAGCCGTGGATCGAGTCGCACCTGGACATCCGCCAGGACGGAGCCGTCATGCCCGGCTATGGCTGGATCTTCCCGGTCGGGGACGGCAGGGTGAACGTCGGCGTGGGGCTGCTGTCCACCGCTGACCGTTGGCGCCAGATCAACACCACCAAGCTGATGGACGCCTTCGTCCAGTGGGCTCCCGACTCGTGGTGCCTGTCGGCCGAGACCGCCCTCGGGGCGCCGACGGGCGGCAAGCTCCCGATGGGGCTCTCGGTGGGCCCAAAGGTCGGACCGGACTACCTGCTGACGGGCGACGCCTCGGGGGCGATCAACCCGTTCAACGGAGAGGGCATCGCCTACGGATACGAGACCGGTCGCCTCGCCGCGGCGTCGATCGGCGAGGCGCTGTGCTCGGGGGACCCGGGCTTGCTTGCTGGCTATGACAAGCGCCTCGAGGAGACCTACGGGCTTTACTACCGGGTGGCGAGCGCCTTCATGAAGCTGATGGGGCGTCCTGAGCTGATGCGTGCGCTCGTCGGCACGGGCATGTACTCGCGCTCGCTCATGGGATGGATCCTGCGGATCATGTCGAACCTGCTGCGCCCGGACGAGATCGGCCCGGCCGAGGCCGCGTACCGCGCACTCGCCGCCCTGGTGCAGCGCAACGACTGAGCGTTCTCAGCGCTGCGCCACCTCCTTGGCCGCGGCGGCTGCCGCCTCCAAGGTGACGGCCACCTCCTCCGGTCCGTGCGCGAGCGAAGTGAAGGCCACCTCGTAGGGGCTCGGGGCGAGCGCCACTCCACGAACGAGCATCTGGCGGAAGAACGCTGCGTAGCGGCCGTTCGCGGCGGCGGCCTTGGCGCCGTCGTAGTCGCGAACCGGCGCCGAGGAGAAGTAGATCGCACACAGCGTGCCGAAGACCGGCACCTGGGCCACGAGCCCGGCCTCGGCGAAGCACTCGACGAGCCCACTCGCCAGCGTCGCCACGGTGTCGCCGAGGCGCTCGTAGTCGCCATCGTCGACCTCCGCCAGAACTGCCAGACCGGCCGCGGTGGCCAGCGGGTTCCCCGAAAGGGTGCCCGCCTGGTAGACGGGCCCGAGCGGAGCGAGCACCTCCATGAGGGCGCGCCCACCGCCGAGGGCGGCAAGCGGCAGGCCTCCGCCAACTACCTTTCCGAAGCACCACAGGTCGGGCTGCACGCCGACGAGGCCGGCCGCGCTCCCCCGGCGCAGGCGAAAGCCGGTGATCACCTCGTCGAAGCACAAGAGCGCCCCGACCGAGTCGCAGGCCGCGCGCAGCCCCTCGAGGAAGCCCGGCTCGGGGGGAACCAGTCCCATGTTCGCGGCGGCGGGCTCGACGACGACACAGGCGACGCGCTCGTCGAGCTCGGGGAGGGTGTTGTAGGGCACGACGACCGTGTCGGCCACCGCCCCGGGCGGCACACCCGCCGAGCCCGGCAGTCCCAAGGTCGCCACCCCGCTTCCCCCCGCTGCGAGGAGGGCGTCCGAGTGGCCGTGGTAGCCGCCGGAGAAGATCACGACCCGATCGCGCCCGGTGGCCCCGCGAGCCAGGCGCACCGCCGTCATGACCGCCTCGGTCCCCGAGGAGACGAGGCGCACCATGTCGCAACCGGGCACCGCAGCGGTGATCTCCTCGGCCAGGCGCACCTCCGCCTCGGTCGGAGCTCCGAAGGTGGTCCCGCGCCCCGCGGCCTGCTGCACGGCGGCCACCACACTCGGATGGGCGTGACCGAGGAGCGAGGCGCCCCAGGACTGGACGTAGTCGAGGTAACGGTTCCCGTCCACGTCGGTCAGGTACGCGCCGAGCGCGCGCTCGACGAAGTACGGCTCGCCTCCGACCGAGGCGAACGCCCGCACCGGTGAGCTCACGCCTCCGGGGATCACCTCACGGGCCTGCGCCAGCAGCCGGGCGCTGCGAGGACCGGGACGCCAGTCGCTCACCGGCTGCCCCGATCCAGCCACTCGGCGGCCTCGGCCGCGAGGTAGGTGAGGATCAGGTCGGCTCCGGCGCGTTTGATCGAGGTGAGGGTCTCGAGCGCCACCGCCTGGCGGTCTAGCCAGCCTCGCTCGGCCGCAGCGGCGAGCATCGCGTACTCGCCGGACACGTGGTAGGCGGCGACGGGCACCTCCACCTCAGCGGCGACCTCGGAGAGCACGTCGAGGTACAAGGTGGCCGGCTTGACCATGACGAGGTCGGCCCCCTCGGCCACGTCCAGGCGGACCTCGGCGAGGGCCTCACGGCGGTTGCCCGCGTCCTGCTGGTAGGCGCGGCGGTCGCCTCCGTCCGCGATCGTCACGTCGACGGCGTCGCGGAAGGGCCCGTACAGAGCCGACGCGTACTTCGCGGCGTAGGCCAGGATGCCGACTTCGGGCTGTGAGGCGCCGTCGAGCGCGGCCCGGATGGCGGCGACCTGCCCGTCCATCATCCCGCTCGGGGCGACGAGGTCCGCGCCCGCCTCGGCTTGGGCGATGGCCACCTCGGCGTAGCGGGCCAAGGTGGCATCGTTGTCCACGCGGCCACGAGCGTCGAGCAGCCCGCAGTGGCCGTGGTCGGTGTACTCGTCGAGGCACAGGTCCGGGATCAACACGAGCTGGTCCCCGAGGGCGTCCCGCAGCTGTCGCAGCGCTACCTGCACGACCCCGTCGGGGTCCGAGGCGCCGCTACCCTCGGCGTCCTTTTGCTCGGGGATCCCGAAGAGCACCACCGCCGGCACCCCAAGGGAGGCCAGCCGCTTGGCCTCGGCGACCAGCGAGGCCTGGCTGTGCTGGAACACGCCGGGCAGCGAAGGAATCGGGACCGGGGCGTCGATCCCCTCGCGTACGAACAGCGGAGCCACGAGGTCGTCGACCGAAAGGCGCGTCTCGGACACCATCCGCCGCAGGGTCGGCGTACGCCGCAGCCGGCGAAGCCGGCGGGAAGGCACTGGCAGGCCGGTCGACCCGAGCCGGCCCGGCAGGTGCGGCGAGGGGGCGTCAGCCATGGGCCGAGCGTACGGCCCAGAGGTGGTCGGCAAGCGAACGGGCCAGCTCTTCCGCGCTCGCCCCAGCCGCCTCCACCGCCACCTCCAGGCCCGCCGCCCGCGCTGCCGCCGAGGTGACCGGCCCGAGCGTGGCTACCACGGCAGGGACTCGGTCGCGCCCGGCGATCGCCAGGAAACCGATCAGCGCCGAGGCGGAGGCAAAGGTGATGGCCTCGGCCTCCACTGCGTCGAGCGCCGCCAGCGACTCGTCCGAGGCCGGCGCGGTGACCGTCCGGTAGGCCTCCACCACCTCGACCTGCCATCCCTGCTCGGCAAGCCCGTCGGGGAGCACAGCGCGGCCCTCTGCCGCCCGCGCCAGCAAGACTCCCCGCCGCTCTCCGGCACCGGGACGGGGGAACACGCTCAGCAGACCCTCGGAGCGTTCGTCGTCCGGCACGAGGTCGGCGACCACGCCGTGGCGTGCCAGCGCCGTGGCCGTGGCGCGCCCGATGGCCGCCACCCGAGTGGCGCCGAGCGCGCGTGCGTCGTGGAGCTCGAAGAACAGTCGCTCCACCGCATTGGCCGAGGTGAGCACGACCCAGGCCTGCTCGCCGAGCCGCGCGCACGCCGCGCGAAGCGCCGCTCCGCCGTCGGCCGGATCGACCAAGGCGACAGTCGGGAAGGTGAAGACCTCGGCCCCCTCCTCCTCGAGCAGGGCCACGAGCTCTCCCGCCTGAGCCGGGGCGCGCGTCACCACCACGGTCAGGCCGTGCAGCGGTCTGTCCTCTCGCGAGGCGAGCGCCAACGCGGCGACCTCGCCGATCACGAGGGTCGAGGGACTCGAGATCGGACAGTCGCCGAGCTCCGCGAGCACCGTTCTCCAGGTGCGCTGGGCCGGTCCCCCTGCCCGCTCGACGGCCACGACCGGCGTCGTCTTCGGTAGGCCACCGGCGATCAGCAGCCGGGCGATCTCCGCCCTCCGGGCGGCGCCCATCAGCACCACCAAGGTGGCCCGCGAGGCGGCGAGCGCCTGCCAGTCAGGCGCCAGCGCACCGCTGTCCGGGTCGTGGCCGCTGACCACCATCACGGCCGACGCGAGCCCCCGATGGGTGACAGGCACCCCGGCGAGCGCGGGCGCGGCGAAGGCGGCGGACACCCCGGGCACCACCTCGTAGGGCACCTCGGCGGCGGCCAGCGCGAGTGCCTCCTCGCCCCCGCGCCCAAGGACGTACGGGTCGCCGCCTTTAAGCCGCACCACACAGCGGCCCTGATGCGCGGCCCGTACGAGCAGCGCGTTGATCGTGCGCTGGGCAAGCTCTGCATCGCTTCCGGCGCGTTTTCCCACGTCCACCAGCTCGGCACTCGGCGGGGCGAGCAACAGCAGCCGCTGGTCGACGAGCCGGTCGTAGACGACGAGATCCGCCTTGGCGAGCAGTGCGGCCCCCCGGCGGGTCAACAGGCCCGGGTCACCCGGCCCTGCGCCGACGAGATAGACGGTCATCTCGCTCCGGCCGGGCCCGGCTCCTCGAGGAGCGACCGGCCACCCTCTTCAACGAGCAGCTTGTCGGCAAGGTCGGTCCCGAGCTGCACGGGATCCGAGCCATCGATGGACGAGCGCACGACGCGGTGGCCGTCGCGGCTGGCGAGCAGGCCCTCGAGGCGGATAGGCCCGGACGTCCCGCAGCGTGCGAGCGCCGCCACGGGTGCGTCACATCCCCCGCCGAGGCGGGCCAGCATCGCCCGCTCCGCGAGCAGGGCGCGGTGCGAGGCGGGGTGGTCGATGGCGGCCAGGCGCTCCACAGTGGCCAGATCCCCCTCCCGACAGCGCAACGCGAGCGCCCCCTGGCCGACTTGGGAGAGCATGACGGAAGGAGCCAGCACCTCGGTGACCTCTTCGAGGAGGCCGAGGCGCTCCAGTGCGGCCAGTGCCACCACCGCGGCGCCCCCGTCGGGGACCTTGCCGAGCCGGGTGCCGATGTTGCCTCGCAGCCCGACGAAACCGAGGTCCGGGCGGAGCCAGGCCAGCTGGGCGCGCCGGCGAGGGGCGCCGGTGGCGACGAGCGCCCCGGGACGCAGGCTCGACAGCGAGCGGCCCACCATCGCGTCACGCGGGTCGGCTCGCTCGGGCACCGCCGCCAGCACCAGGCCTGCAGGAGGCTCGGCAGACGGGAGGTCCTTGGCCGAGTGCACGGCCAGGTCCGCACGGCCGTCGAGGACGGCCTGCTCCACCTCGGTGGTGAACACACCTCGGCCGCCGAGCGCCTCGATGGGCACTTCCTGGTGCTGATCGGCACGAGTGGACAGCGGCACGAGCTCGATCACCGAAGCGCCCTCGACCCGCTCGAGCGCCTCGGCGACAAGGCGCGCCTGGGCCAGGGCGAGTGGGCTGGTCCGCGTCGCCAGCCGGAGCACCCTCGGCACGAGCGGTGACCTCAGAGGTCGAACAGGGTGCGAAGCGTCTCGGCGAGGCGCTCGCCGCGCGGTGAGCCGGCCGCCCGCTTGACCTGCACGGTCGGCTCATGGAGCAGCTTGGCGACGATTCGCCGGGTCGCCTCCTCGACGAGAGCCCGGTCGCTCTCGTCGAGGGTGGCCAGCCGACCGGACAGTCGCTCCAGCTCCGCCTGGCGGACGGACTCGGCTCGAGCCCGTAGCTCCGAGACGAGGGGGGCCACCGAGCGGTCCAGGACCGCGGTCCGGTAACGCTCGAGCTCCTCCTCGACGATCGCCAAGGCGGCGGGAATCTCCGCCCGCCTGGCAGCCATCTGGTGATCGGCAAAGGCGTTGAGATCCTCGAGGTCCAAGAGGGTCACGCCGGGGACCTCCCGCACTTTCGGGTCCACGTCACGGGGAAGCCCGGCGTCGATCACGAGGAGCGGGCGCTTCGTGCGGTCGCCCCCGAGCTGGGCGGGGCCGACCACGAAGTCGGTCGCGGAGGTGGCGCAGAGAAGCAGATCGGCACCGGCGAGCTCGTCGGCGAGCCGGGAAAGCGGAGCCGTCCGTCCGCCGACGCGCTCGGCCAACTCGGCGGCGCGCCCGCCGGCCCGGCTGGCG
>JAODBN010000018.1 GCA_025463965.1 Acidimicrobiaceae bacterium | reverse complement strand
CGTCGAGGAGCGAGGACGCCTCGTGGCCGGACTGCTGGATCTCGGGGCGCAGGTGGTGCCCTCGGACGCCAACTTCGTCCTGTTCTCCACGCCGCGCCACGACGCCAAGGCGGTGTGGCAGGCGCTCCTCGAGCGGTCGGTCCTCGTGCGCGACGTCTCTTCCTGGCCCCGACTCGGCGGCTACCTGCGGGTTACCGTGGGCACCCCCGAGGAGGACGACCGCTTCCTTGCTGCCCTCGGCGAGGCACTCACCTGACACAACGTGCGCCTGGTCGGCACGTGCCAGGCGAGTGGCGTGACAGGCTAGGGAGATGGACGAATCCCCGGAGCGGGCTGCAGCCCAACAGGAGACCGATCCCGCCGACGCCGGCGCGCGGAGCGCGACGCGACAACGGGTCACCAAGGAGAGCGACGTGCTCGTCGAGATCGACCTCGCCGGCGGCGCGGTCGAGGCCACGACGGGCCTGCCCTTTTTCGACCACATGCTGAACCAGCTCGGTCGCCACTCGGGGATCGTGCTCAAGGTGAAGACGCTCGGGGACCTGGACGTGGACGCCCACCACAGCGTCGAGGACACCGGCATCACCCTCGGCGAGGCGCTGGCGGAGGCGCTCGGTGACAAGGCGGGCGTGCGTCGCTTCGCGTCGGTCCTCGTACCTCTTGACGAGTCCCTCGTCGAGGTGGCCCTCGACCTGTCGGGCCGGCCCTTCCTCTACTACGAGGTCCCCTTCGGCCCGGACGCGTCGCCGCTCGGCTCGCCCGGCTTCGAGCCACAGCTGGCCGAGGAGTTCTGGCGTGCCTTTGTCACCACGGCGGGCATCACCTTGCACCTGGTGCTGCGGCGGGGTCGCAACACCCACCACGTGCTCGAGGCGTCGTTCAAGGGCGTGGCGCGAGCGCTCCGCGACGCCGTTCGGATCGAGGGGGGCGGCATCCCTTCCACCAAGGGCGTCCTCTGAGCGCCGCGCCGATCGGCGGCCTGGAATGATCGCGGTCCTCGACTACGGGATCGGGAACTTGCGCTCGGCGGAAAAAGCCCTCGTCCATCTCGGAGCCGACGCACGGCTCGTGAGCGCTGCGGACGACGCTCTCGGCGCGCAGGCGGTCGTGCTGCCGGGCGTCGGCGCGTTCGGGGCGTGCGCCGAGGCGCTCCGCCGCAGTGGCCTGGACCGCGTGGCGCTCGGGGCAATCGCCGCCGGGATCCCGTTCCTCGGGGTCTGCGTGGGCTTCCAGCTGCTGTTCGACGACGCGGAGGAGAGCCCGGGGATAGCGGGCCTAGGGGTGATGCCCGGTCGGGTCCGTCGCCTCGGCGGTGGCGTCAAGCTGCCCCAGATGCAGTGGAACCGGCTCGATCCGGTCGCTGGGAGGCCCTCGGCGATGCTGGACGGCCTCGGCCAGGAGCCCTGGGTCTACTTCGTGCACTCCTACGCCCCGGTCCCCGAGGGCCCCGGCGCAGACGCCGTCGTCGCGACCTGCGACTACGGCGGCACGGTGGTGGCGGCGATCGAGCGAGGGCCGTTGTGGGGCTGCCAGTTCCACCCGGAGAAGTCCGGGCCGACCGGTCTGGCACTGCTCGCCAATTTCGTCCGTGCCGCCGGCGCGTCGACGGGACGCCTTTCGGCCTCGGACTTGAGCGGCGGTATCGGCGCGGTGCGCCGGTGAGCGGCGCGGCGCCCCAGCCGCTCGCCTGCTTGCCGGCGATCGACCTGCGCGCTGGCCGCTGCGTTCGGCTTCTCCAGGGTGACTTCGCCGCCGAGACGGTCTACGGAGACCCGCTCGAGCAGGCGCTGTCCTACGTGGAACAGGGTGCCGACGCCCTCCACCTCGTGGACCTCGACGCGGCGCGCACCGGCATGGCGTCCAACCGGGCGATCGCCATGGAGATCGCCCGCAAGGTCCCGGTACCGGTTCAGCTCGGCGGGGGCTTTCGAAGCGAGCAGGCGGTGCAAGAGGCGCTCGGCTCGGGAATCGCCCGCGTCGTGCTCGGAACGGCTGGCGTGCAGGATCCCGAGCTCGCCCGCCGCCTCGCCGAGGCGCATCCCGGTCGCATCGTCCTCGGCCTCGACCACCGCCGGGTGGCTCCTGGCAAGGGCGAGCCGGAAGGCCGTGGCCGCTCGGGGCGCGAGGTGGCCCTGCGGGGATGGCTCGAGGGGAGCGGCGTGGACCTGCTCGATGCGCTCGACGCCGCCCGGGGTGCCCCCCTCGCCGGAGTGGTGGTGACCGACATCGGCGCCGACGGGACCCTCGCTGGGCCCGATCTCGACGGGTACCGCCTCGCGCTTGCCGAGAGCGAGCTCGCCATCTTCGCCTCCGGCGGAGTCGGCACGACGGCTGATCTCGTTGCGCTCGCCGCGCTCGAGGTGGACGGGCGACGCCTGGCCGGCGTGGTGGTCGGCCGGGCGCTGTTGTCCGGGGCGATGACCCTCGCAGAGGCGGTGGCCGCGTGCGCTCGGTGAGGGTCGTGCCGTGCTTGGACGTCGACGCCGGGCGCGTCGTGAAAGGGGTCAACTTCCTCGGGCTTCGTGACGCGGGGGACCCGGTCGAGCTCGCCCGCCGCTACGACGAGCAGGGAGCCGACGAGCTCGTCTTCTTGGACATCACCGCCTCGAGCGATGCGCGCGAGACGATGGTCGAGGTGGTGCGGCGCGCTGCGGACGAGATCTTCATCCCCCTCACCGTCGGCGGAGGAGTCCGCGCCGTCGACGACGCCCGGCGGCTTCTTCGCGCCGGGGCCGACAAGGTGGCGGTGAACTCGGCGGCGCTCGCCCGGCCCGAGCTCATCGGGGAGATCGCCGAGACTTTCGGGGCCCAGTGCGTCGTCGTGGCGATCGACGCCCGCCGGCGTGAGGACGGCCCAGGCTTCGAGGTCTTCAGCCACGGAGGTCGCCGTCCGACCGGCCGTGACGTCCTCGAGTGGTCCGCCGAGGCCGAGCGTCTCGGCGCGGGGGAGCTGCTATTGACCTCGATGGACCGCGACGGGACCGAGGACGGCTACGACCTCGAGCTCACCGCTGCGGTCGCGCAGCGGGCGGGGATCCCGGTCGTGGCGTCCGGCGGCGTGGGCACGCTCGACCACTTCGTCGCCGGCGCCAAGCAAGCGGGCGCCGACGCGCTGCTCGCCGCGTCGGTATTCCACTACGGGCGATATCGCGTCGCGCAGGTGAAATCGCACCTTGAGGCGAACGGGGTACGCGTGCGGCCGCTCACCGCCTGAGCGAGGCGGGGAGCCTCCCCACGAGGCAGTACCGTGCAGAGATGGCGAAGACGAACGACGCCGAGCTCGACATCGGCCTCGACGGCGCCAAGCAGGCGGTCACGATGCTCAACGACCGCTTGCTCGTGCGCGAGCCGCGCAACGAGGGCGAGCGCCGCTCCCGGGCCGGCATCCTCATCCCGGCCACCGCGCAGGTGGCGAAGCGCCTGGCGTGGGCAGAGGTTGTCGCCGCCGGTCCCCACGTGCGGTCGATCAAGAGCGGGGACAAGGTCCTTTTCAACCCGGAGGAGTGCTTCGAGGTGGACATGCGCGGGGAGGGCTACCTGATCGTGCGCGAGCGTGACGTCCACGCCGTCGCCGCCGAGCGCCTGGACGGCGGGACCGGGCTCTACCTGTGACCGCGCCCAGTCGGGCCAGCGCGCCGAACGCTGCCAGCGCGCAGGACGCGGCCGCGGTGACCGACCGTGAAGCGCCCGGCCCGATGCCGATCGTGGCGGTGCCGACCGACCTCGAGTCGATCCGCTACGACGACCACGGTCTCGTGGTCACGGTCGTGCAAGACCTGACGAGCCGCGAGGTCCTGATGGTCGCCTACCAGGACGCCGAAGCGTTGCGGCGGACCCTCGAGACCGGTCGCACGTGGTTCTGGAGCCGCAGCCGCAACAGCTACTGGTGCAAGGGAGACACCTCCGGAGACCGCCAGTGGGTCCGGGCGGTCCGCTACGACTGTGACGGCGACGCGCTGCTGGTCGAAGTGGTCCAAGAAGGTCGGGGCGCCTGCCACACGGGAGAGCGGAGCTGCTTCTTCCGGGCGCTCGGCACCGCTTGAGCCGGGTCTCGCGTTGAGCGACCCGGGCCTCGAGCGCTTCTGTGAGC
>JAODBN010000008.1 GCA_025463965.1 Acidimicrobiaceae bacterium | reverse complement strand
CCCTCGACATCCGCGTCGAGGACGAGGTCCCCGGCGGCCTCTTGACGGACCCCCAGCGCCTCCAGCAGGTCCTGAACAACCTGCTCTCGAATGCCATCAAGTTCACTCACGAGGGCGGCGTGACGGTGGTCATGGGGCTTCGGCGCGGACTCGCTCCCTTTGCCAGTGAGACGCTGAACTCCGAGGAGGGCGTCGTCGTCTTCGAGGTGACCGACACCGGGATCGGGATCGCCGAGGAGCACCTGATGTCCATCTTCGAGGCGTTCCAACAGGCCGACGGCAGTACGAGTCGCCGCTATGGGGGGACCGGGCTCGGACTGTCGATCAGCCGGGAGATCGCTCGGATCCTCGGTGGTGAGATCCACGTGCGCTCTCGCCCCGGAGAAGGCAGCACCTTTACGCTCTTCTTGTCGCCTCGACACCTTGTCAGGCCGGACCAAGAGCCGTTGCCGGCTGTGCTTTCGGCGACGACCCCGAGCGCGCTCGGAACGGGCGTCACGGACGCACACGTACAGGGAGAGGTCCCCGAGGACCGCCCCGACGACCGCCACGAGATCGAGCCGGGCGACCGAGTGCTGCTGATCGTGGCCGAAGAGGAACACCTCCTCATCTCGGGGGAGAGCGCAGGTCGGGCCGCCGGCTTCAAGATCCTGATCGCCACGCGGGGGGACTCGGCGCTGGCACTCGCCACGACCCACGGACCCGACGCCATCGTGCTCGACACCGGCCTGCACGGCGTGGACGGCCTCGCGCTGCTCGAAGAGCTGAAGCGCCTGCCGAGCACCCGCCACATCCCCGTGCACGTCATCTCGAGCGCCGAGCAGCGCACGAGCGCGCTATCGGCAGGCGCTGTCGCCTACCTCGAAAAGCCTGCGACCGCCGACGACGTCGCCGGCGCGGTGTCTCGTCTCGTCGGCTTCATCGAGACCCCCGGGCGTCGCCTTCTCGTCGTGGAGGACGACGCTCGGGAGCGGGCCGCCATCATCGAGCTGGTCGGTGGCGACGACGTGGAGGTGGTCGGCGCAGCATCGAGCGACGAAGCGCTCGAGGCGCTCGGCAACCGGCGCTTCGACTGCATGGTGCTCGACCTGAAACTGCCGCGCACCGGTGGCTTCGCCCTGCTCGAGCAGGTGAAGTCCGACGAGGCCTACGCCAACATGCCAGTCGTCGTCTACACCGGAAAAGAGCTGACCCGGCGGGAAGAGACCCGGCTGAAGAAGTATGCGGAGACCATCATCGTGAAGGACGCCCGCTCGCCCGAGCGCCTCCTCGATGAGACGGCGCTCTTCTTGCACCGGGTGGAATCCCGCATGCCGGTGGAGAAGCGGCGGATCATCGAGCAGCTGCACAGCGCTGACGCGGTGTTCGCCGGGCGGACTGTCCTCATCGTCGACGACGACGTGCGAAATGTTTTCGCGCTCACCAGCGCGTTCGAGGGCCGCGGGATGCGCGTGCTGTTCGGCGAGAACGGCCGGGAGGGCATCGAGGCGCTCGAGGGTGCCACCGACGGCGTCGACCTCGTGCTGATGGACATCATGATGCCCGAGATGGACGGATACGCCGCCATGCGGGCAATCAGGCAGGAAGAACGCTTCCGCGAGCTGCCGATCATCGCCCTCACCGCGAAGGCCATGAAGGGCGACCGCGAGGAGTGCATCGCCGCCGGCGCCTCCGACTACATCACCAAGCCCGTGGACATCGACCAGCTGCTCTCGCTGATGCGCGTCTGGCTCTACCGATAAGGCTGTAGGTGGCGCGATGGAGTGCGGAGCAGGGTCCGCGAACCGAGGGACCTGCAGCGGTTGGACTTCCCGCTGGTAGCCCGCTGAACGGCGGCCGGGAAGACGAGCTCGACCAGCGCTGGGCGAAGAGCGAGCTCGACCGGGCAGAGACCTCGGCCGAGTTGGAGGACATCGAGATCGCCGCTCTCCTCGAGGCGATCTACCGCTTCTACGGAGCGGACTTCCGCAGCTACGCCCGTGGCTCCCTTCGGCGCCGCCTCCGCCGGCGCGCCGAGCTCGAGGGCATCACGACGATCTCGGGCCTGCAGGAGCGGCTGCTGCACGACCGCGCCTGTATGGAGCGCCTGCTGGCCGACTTGTCGATCAACGTCACCTCGATGTTCCGGGACCCGGCCTTTTACCGCGCTTTTCGGGAAAAGGTCCTTCCGCACCTCGCCACGTATCCCTTCATCAGGATCTGGAACCCGGGCTGTTCGACCGGTGAGGAGACCTACTCCCTTGCCATGTTGCTGTCAGAGGCCGGCCTCTACGAGCGGACGCGCATCTATGCCACCGATATCAACGCCGGCGTGCTCGCCGTGGCCTCCCGGGCGGTGTTCCCCCTCGAGAAGATGCGGGAGTACACCGAGAACTACCTCGCCGCGGGCGGGGACAGGGCGTTCTCGGAGTACTACGTGTCCGGCTACGACGGCGCGCGCTTTGATCCGCGCCTCGCGCGCAACATCGTCTTTGCTCGTCACAACCTCGCGAGCGACAGCTCATTCAATGAATTCCACGCGGTGGTGTGTCGCAATGTCATGATCTATTTTGACGTGCACCTGCAGCGACAGGTGCACGAGCTGTTCTATTCGAGCCTTCCCCGCCTCGGGGTGCTCGCATTGGGTGGCAAGGAGTCGCTCGCCTTTTCCGGGCGGGAGGAGGACTACGAGACGGTGGACGGAGCCGAGAGGATCTACAGGAAGCGCTGATGCAGCGTTCCCCCTTCTCGCTCGTGGTCGTCGGCTGCTCGCGAGGTGGGCTCGCCGCATCCCGGCGCCTGCTCGAGGCGCTACGGCGACGGGACCACTTGACCATGGTCATCGTGCAGCACCGCGGTCCTGAGCCCTCCCCGCTCGTGTCGGCGTTGGCCTCCGCAAGCCCCTTCCCGGTGAGCGAGGCCGAGGACAAAGAGCCCCTTCTCCCCCGCCGGGTCTACGTCGCCCCCCCGGGCTACCACCTCCTCATCGAGGACGGTCATTTCGAGCTGTCGACAGAGGCCCCGATCGACTACAGCCGGCCCTCGATCGACGTGACCTTCGCCTCCGCGGCGCGCGCGTTCACCCGAGGCGTCGTCGGCGTGGTGATGACCGGTGGCAATTCCGATGGTGCCAAGGGCGCCGCAGAGATCGTCCGCCGGGGTGGCAAGCTGGTGGTACAGGACCCGAGCGCTGCGGAGGCCCCGGACATGCCGAGGGCGACGCTTGAGGCGGGCCTCGACCCCGCTGTCGCCCCCCTCGAGGAGCTCGGCGCGGTCGTCCGCCGCCTGGCCCTCCAGATGAACGAGCCCGCGGGAGCCCAGAGATGACCATGACGATCGAGCCGCGCCAAGAGGCGCCCCCCAAGGTCCTCCTCGTCGACGACCGGCCAGAGAACCTTCTCGCCCTCGAAGGAACCCTCGAGGGGATGCCTTGCCAGTGCGTGCGCGCCAACTCCGGCGAGGAGGCGCTCCGTCACCTGCTCGTCCACGACGTCGCTCTGCTCCTGCTAGACGTGCAGATGCCAGGTCTCGATGGCTACCAGACGGCGCGCCATATCCGTGAACGGGAAAAGACCCGGCACATCCCGCTGATCTTCATCTCGGGCATCGACCGCGACGTCGAGCCCCAGCTGCGGGGGT
This sequence comes from Acidimicrobiaceae bacterium, assembly GCA_025463965.1. GTDB lineage: Bacteria > Actinomycetota > Acidimicrobiia > Acidimicrobiales > Bog-793 > JAODBN01. The sequence continues at coordinate 20,731 of JAODBN010000008.1, read as the reverse complement.
ATGCGAGCGGAGCCGTCGACTTCCTCGCGAAGCCCTTCGAGCCGGCCGCGCTCCAGAGCAAGGTCAAGATCTTCCTCGAGCTCGACGACCGCCGCCGGGCCGTCGAGAAGAACCAGGCAGAGCTCGAGGCCCGAGTCGCCGAGCTTGCCGCGCTTCGTGCGGAGCTCGACCAAAAGAGCGTGGACCTGAGCAGGGCCAATCTCGCCCTCGAGGGTTTCGCCTCGACCGCCAGCCGGGCGCTCCTCGAGCCGGCCGAGCTGGCGAGCGGCTTTTTGAGCCTGCTGGCAGACGAGACGGCGAGAGAGAAGGGGTCCGCTGGCCGGCTCCTCGAGCGCGCCCGGTCGGCCACCGACAAGGTCGTGAGCACCGCCGAGCAGCTGGCTCGCTTCGCCCGCTCCACCGGGCAGGCGCCCATCTCGGTCCCCGTTCCCCTCGATGCGCTGATGGCCGAAGTCCTCGCGGAAGCCGAGGCGCTCATCGCTGCTCGCGGCGCCCGGATCACGCTCGACCCGCTCCCGACCGTGCTCGGCGACCCTTGGTACCTGCGTCACGTCCTCGCCGCGCTGCTCGACAACGCACTGCGCCACGGCGCGGAGCGGCCCCGCGTCCACCTCGGCGTGAGCCGTCGCGCCTCGAGCTGGGTGCTGACGCTCCATGACGACGGGCCGGGCATCGACCCGAGCGCGCTCTCGGGGTACTTCGGCCAGCGCGGCACTCCCGTCGGGCGCCACGGAGCGGGCCTTGGTCTGGCCTTCTGCCACCAGGCCATCAAGCGCCTGGGCGGCGAGCTCTGGGCGGTGTCGAGCCCCGGTCAGGGCACCGACGTGTCGTTGAGCCTGCCCGACGCCGCGCCGGAAGCCCACGACGACGCGTACCGCGCCGCACAAAGTCCCGAGGGCAGCTCCAAAGGCAGCGGTCCTCTCGAGACGTCCATCGGGCAACCGCGCGCTGGCGGTCGCCGACGCAAGGCCGATGGGGCGGCCAGTGCCGGCTGAACGCCCCGGGGTGCTCGTCGTCGATGACGACGACGACTACCGCCTCCTCGTCTCGCTCGCCCTCGAGCGTGACGGGCGCCTGTTCGTCGCGGGTGAAGCGCCCAACCTCGCTGCTGGTCTCGGGGTTGCGAGCAACACGGACGTCGACATGGTCCTCGTGGACGCGGGACTGCTCATCGATGCGCGGGCCGCGCTTCTCGCCCTGCACGCCGCGGCGCCAGAAGCGGTGCTCGTGGCGAGCGCCTGCCCCGTGCTGGACGAGCTGGCCCCGCCGCTGTCGGGGGACCCGACGCGATGGCGCCTCGTCTCGAAGGGGACGCCGCCGCTCGAGCTCGCCTCGCAGCTGGTCGCCCGTCTCGCCGAGCACCCCGCCGCTATCCGGTCCTTTGCCACCCGGACCTTCCCGGCCGAGACCAGCTCGGCCGGGGCGAGCAGGCGGTTCGTCGCGGAGCGTCTCAGGAATCTCGTCTCGCCCGACGTGCTCGACAGCACGACGCTTCTGGTCAGCGAGCTCGTGGCCAACGCCATCGTCTACGCCAGGACCGGCTGCGAGGTGGAGATCAGCCACGAGGAACGGGCGCTGCGAGTCGCGGTGACCGACTACGACCGCTCGTGGCTGCGTCGTCGCCACTCCGGGCCCGGCGACGCCTCCGGGCGGGGCATCGACCTGGTCGAGGCGTACGCGGACGCCTGGGGCAGCGAGCGAAGCGAGAGCGGCAAGCGGGTGTGGTTCATGCTGGAGCTGCCCTGAGCAGCGACCTCGGGGACGCGCGCGACCTTCGCGAGCTGCGCGAGCGCGTCGGCATCCTCGAGCATGAGCGCGACACGGTCGAGCTGCTGCTCGAGGAGCTGCCGAGGCTCGTGTCGCGTGACGAGGCGACTGGACTGGCCGAGCGGGTCGCCGCGCTCGGTGCCGAGCTGTGCGGCGCGGAGGCGGCGTTCTATCTCGAGACTGAGGAGAACGACGTCGAGGACGTCGGTAACGGCTTCACCGAGGCGCCACGCCCTCGCGTCGCTCCACTGCTCTCGGCGGTCTTCACGAGCGACGAGGCGCTGCTCGTCGAGGACGTCGTCCGCTTGGCGCGAAGCGAGAGCGCCCAACGCCCCTACGGCACCCTCATGGGGGGACGCCTGGCGCGCAGCTGGCTGGCGGTGCCGGTCTGCACGCCCGGTGGGGAGCTGCACGGGGTGATCTTCTGCTGTCACGGCGCGCCCCGCGCCTTTTCCGGACGGCACGCCCGGCTCGTCTCGGCGCTCGCGGGGAACCTGGCGGTGCTGTGGGACAACGAGCGTCTGCTCGAGGAGCGGGCCCGGGTGGCGACCGCCTTGCAGGAGACCCTGCTGCCGCCGCTTCTCCCGGAAGTCGCCGGGCTCGAGCTGGCGTCCCGGATCCGCCCGAGCGGGCGCGGCAACCTCGTCGGTGGCGACTTCTACGACGTCTTCCCGGTCGGCGACGGCCTCGTCGACATTGTGCTCGGAGACGTGAGCGGCGGCGGCCCCGAGGCGGCGGCGGTGACCGGGATCGCCCGTTACGCGATTCGCACCATCGCCGGGGAGAAGCGCTGTCCGAGCGAGGTCCTCGTCTCATTGAACGATGCGCTCCTCGCCCATACCGGGCCCGAACGCTTCTGCACCGCCTGCTATCTGCGCGTCGAGGCAGGCGAGCCGCCGGTGAAGATCAACCTCTCCCGAGCCGGCCATCCGCCGGCGCTGCTCGTCTCCGACGAGGGACAGGTGCGGGCACTGGGTCCCGACAGCGGCACCTTGCTCGGGCTCTTCTCCGACGCGCAGCTCTTGGACGAGACCTTCGCCCTCGAGGCTGGCGACGCCCTCGTGCTCTACACCGACGGGGTGATCGAGGCCCCCGGCCCCGATGGCGAGCAGTTCGGCATGGAGCGCCTCGTGCACCTCTTGTCGAGCTCGGCCGGACGCACCGCTGACGGCATCGCCCGCCGGATCGAGCTCGCGGTCATGGACCATGCGCAGGGGGTGCTTCGCGACGACCTCGCCGTGCTGGTGCTGAGGGCCCGGGCCCGCTTCTCCTGAGCGCCCGGCGCCGTTCCTGTCGAGAAGTTCAGTCGATGACGCCGAGAGCGAGCGCCGCCGCGCCGAAGGCGCCTGCCCGCTCGCCGAGCTCCGCGAAGACCACCGGGACCGCCCGAGGACCCGTGGCCCGGCGCGAGGTCCGCTCGTAGGCGGCGAGTCCGGGGCCGAACAGCACCTCTCCGGCGGTGATCAGGCCTCCGCCGAGAATGATGCAGCCGGGGTCGAACAGCTCGGCCAGATTGCCGAGCCCGATCGCCAGGTACTCGGCGTAGATCTCGACGACCGCGAGAGCGCCCGGGTCCCCCTCCTCGGCGCCGATCACCACGTGGGCGCCCGTGACTGCGGCGGGCGACCCCCCGGCCAGCTCGACAAGGCGCGGCGCGCGTCCTGCTTCCGCGGCGCGCCGACCTAGATACGCGAGGCCCGTGCCGGAGGCGAACCGCTCCCAGCAGCCCCGTCGCCCGCACCCGCACAGCGGGCCGGACGGGTCGACCACCGCGTGTCCCGGCTCCCCCGCGAAGTTGTTGGCGCCCCGCACGATGTGGCCGGCCGCGACGATGCCGCCACCGATGCCGGTCCCGAGGGTGACGAGCAGCGAGTCGCTGCGCCCGCGGGCCGCACCGAAGGAGTGCTCGGCGGCGGTGGCACAGGTGGCGTCGTTGTCCACGATGATGCGCCAGCGGTCCCCGTCGGCAGGCCCGAGCAGCTTGGTGATCCGGGGCCGCAGCGCCCGGGGAAGATCCAGCTCGGACACGCCGTGCAGGTTGGCGGTCTCGTGCAGGACGCCCTCGCGATCGACGAGGCCCGGGACACCGACAACCACGCCGCGAACCTCTTCGACACGCTGACCCAGCTCGGCGAGGAGCGCTTCGACACAGCCGGCCAGGGCGGTCACGAGTCCCTCGGCGGTCGTGGGCGACGGGACGCGCAGCTCGGCGAGCGGCTTGCCGTTTTCCTCGATCGCGCAGGCCAGCACCTTGGTGCCTCCCACGTCGAGCCCGATCCCGATCGCCATTGCGCCGGAGACGCTAACAGCGGCGCAGGTCGCGGGGCGGAGGTAGCGTCGGAGCCGCCGTCACCTCAGGGCGCGGCCAGGCTCCGGTAGGATCTGGGGCCACAACGCGGGCGTAGCTCAATGGTAGAGCCCCAGCCTTCCAAGCTGGTCATGCCGGTTCGATCCCGGTCGCCCGCTCTTTTTGCGAGAGCCGCTTTCACGCCGACCATTGCCTTCCGGCAAGGGCCTCTGTCTCACAGGACCGAGGGCTTGGGCTCCCGGTGAGCACGTTTCGCGGTCATGCTGCTAGCCGACACGTGTGAGGTCGGATGAATCACTTCCGTCCGCCTTCGTCCCGCCCTCGAGACGTGTGACACGCGGCACCGTGTGAGCTGTGTCCTGCAGAGGCGAGGGGCGATTCCGACACCGGGAGCGAAAAGCTCCCAGTTACTTCTTGATGTCCCCCTCGAGCTTCTTTCCTTCAGCTTCGGCGCCCTGCTCCGCTTCTTTCTCTACGTCCTCCTTTAGCTTCGGGTCGCCCTCGGCGTCCTTCTTGAGTTCGTCTCCCAGGTTGCTCATGCCATCCCTCCGGTCACTCGACTAGTCCGGCGACCTACCCGGGAGATTCCACCCCGAAACTGCTCTCTGGCCACCAAAGGTGCGCCGCCTTGGCCCGTGCGGACACACTCTCAGCTGCGGAGATCGGGCCTGCCCGGCGCTGTCCGAGGGGCTTTGGCTAGCGCCCGGCACGGGGTGTGCAACCTCCGAGCTCGTCACGCCGAGCTTCGATCCCCTACACCTGCTCTCTTGGTGACTGGGCCTCGAGGGGATCACACAACGGGCCTCGACACCATGCCCACCACCTAACCAGGGGCCCCTGCCGTGGTGCTCCCCGGCTCGGGACCGTGGAGCGACGGCAAGTGAGCAACGCTTGTCTGCTCGGGACCTCCGCCCATCATCTTCAGCATTTGCCAACCGCCCGTGGTGAAGAAGCGCCAGATGAGCGCCGCGGCCAGCGCGAGAAACACGATGTTCAAGAACGTCGTGTAGTCCCACGTGACGCTCGGCTGGAGGACCTTCGCATGTCGGGTCGGTGGGACGAGGCCCGCGCCGCCGAACAGGAGCTCGACCGCATAACCAGCGGCGACCATCGCGACGTAGAAGACGCCGAGAATGAACAGCGCCATCCTCGTTCCGTAGTACTTGCGGTAAATGAGCAGGATGGGGACGATGATGAGGTCGGCGAAGATGAACGACACGACCCCGCCAAAGCTGATGCCGCCGTTCCAGAGCACAGCGGCCAACGGGACGTTGCCGATCGAGCAGACAAAGGCGAACATCGAGATGATCGGGCCCAGGACCGGTCCCCAGAAGCGTGCCAGAAGAGGGTGACCGGTAAAGAAGAGGTGTCGCCAGAAGCTGTCGGGCACCCACGCGCCGAGCGCCCCCGCGAGAAATAGACCGACCACGACGTCGCGCAGGACCGCGGCCCATTCCATGACAAAAACGCGCGACACCGACGTGAAGCCCTCTGGTGATCGCAGGCGGCTCCACGGGCTACCTTGCGAGCGGATGCTCATGTCCATCCGAGCGTGACCCTCCATCGACCCCGAGAGGCCCTTGTCTGCCTGGCGACGCGCCGCCTCCAAGAGGCGCTGATGGAGGAACAGCCGGAACAGGAGGGCAATCAGCACGATCATGATCGGTCCTCCGACGAACTCGGCAAGCGTGAACCGCCACCCGAGCAGCAGCGCCATGATGATTCCGAGCTCGACGACCAGGTTCGTCGACGCGACCTCAAAGACCATCGCGGCCGTGAAGTCGGCTCCCTTGCGAAACAGCGAGCGCGCCAGGGCGACGGCTGCGTAGGAGCATGAGGAGCTGGCGATCCCAAGTCCGGACGCAACGGCGAGTGTCCTTGGCCGGTGGTCGCCGAGCAACCGGCTGACAGTGGACCTGTCGACCAGCGCCTGGACAACCGCTGAGAGGAAGAAGCCAAGGATCAACGACCATGCGACCTCCCAGGTCATGTCGCCGGTCAGCTCCAGGGCGTGGCGAATCGCCCGCAAGGCGCTCATGGCGCCTGACCGCGGTAGCAGCAGGTCGAGTCCGACAAAGCCAACCTCCCGCTGGCGTCATGGTCCTACTGGCGGTGCACCGAGAAGTCTCTACCCGAGGATCGTCCCGGGACGACAGATTCAGACAGGTGGGGGTGCCCGGCGGGAAAACGCTGGGTTTCAGCTCTCTAGCACTCGACCGGTGAGAGTGCTAATGATAACCCTGTCACCCAGAACCGATGGCTTTCGAGGAGGAGGAGCGATGGTTGCTTTCTTCATCGTCGGGGGATCGTTTGTCGCGGCAGCTCCGGGAACAGCCAGCCACCGAGGGGCACGCGCCGGCCCCGGCATCCATTGGCCGGAACTGAGCCGCCCCCGCTCGTGCGGGTCATGAGCGATGCGAACGAGCTGAGCCAAGCGGTGGCGGCGGCCATGGCATGTAAGGACCGCTCCGCCCACTAGTGGATGATCGCCTCGCCGCTACGGGCACCCGCTAAGTCACCAACCGCGGGTAGACGCGGTGATCGAGCAGTCTCTGCCGGACGTCTCCTCGGACGGCGTCGCGTTTGATCTTTCGGAGCTCGCAGATCGCTTTACGAGATGACGCATAAGGCCCTCGAGTGCCGGAAAAATCCTTCCTACCGCTGCCTGGGCAGCGCCGACCGAGCATCCCGCAAGCAGTATCACTTCGACGGAGAGACCAGAAAGGAGACCAACGTGACCCCCGTACGCGAACTGGTGCGTGACCCAAAGCACCTCCCCCAATCGGATGTCGACCGGATGCACCCCCCTGCGGTCCCGGACCCCCTCGCCGGCTCTCCGGACATGGCGTGGGCCGAGAAGGCTCTGCGAGACAGCCCTCCCGCCATCGAATCGGCAAGCTCGAGAGCCCCGGTCGAAGCCGGTGAGTCACCTCACCGCTCAAGGCTGCGGACGGTCCTCTGCACGGTAGGTGTCTTCGCGGCGAGCCTCGGGCTCGTTGCACTCACGAACCCGGCAGGACCGGCGTCGGCACCCGCGGTGAACGGTCGGTCGACCCTCCACCGCCCCACGCTCGCCCGGATCCCCGCCACCCCTCCGTCCCCGACCGAACGGTTTCTGTTGCCGACGCTGTCGTGGCACCTCGTCGTGAGCACTCCTGGTGAAGCGCCCGCTCCCACGGCCGCGCACCAGACGAGCAGGACCCGGGCGGTTCCCCCTCCGCTCCTGCTTGGCGCGCCCAGGTGGCCGACGACATTGTTCTCGCCGCTGCCGTCTCAGGTCAGGCACTGAGGCTCACCTCGGGGCCTCTTCTCGTGTCAGGAAGTGAATAAGGAGCAAGACGAGAACGGTTCTCGTCCATGAGGAAAAGATTGGCAAAGGCTCCAACGCAGTCAAGGCTGCGTTCTGAATCAAAGGAGGTATCAGCGATGTCCATGTTGCAGTTCGACCCCTTCCGGGAGCTCGACCGCTTTTTCGGACAGGGCTCGGCGACGACCGGGACCCGGCGGTCGTCGATGCCCATGGATGCGGTCCGTCAAGGGGAAGCCGTAGAGATTTACTTCGATCTGCCCGGGGTCCAAGCCGATGGAATCGAGCTCACCGTTGAGCAGAATGTGCTCACCGTACGAGCCGAGCGCCACTGGACGCCTGACGAGGGTGCTCAAGTGCTCGTGTCCGAGCGCCCGCAAGGCGGCTTTTCCCGACAGGTGTTCCTGGCCGACAACCTCGACACCGAGCGCGTCAATGCGTCCTATGAGAACGGAGTGCTTCAGGTGAGCATCCCGGTCGCCGAGGTGGCGAAGGCCCGCCGCATCGAGGTGGGTTCGTCGAAGAGCGAGGCCATCGAAGTGGGCGGCTCGTCGAGCTGAGACGAACGGGACGCTGCTCCGACCTCCTCGCGGCCCTCCGAGGAGGTCGGAGCACCCGCCGCTGCAGCATCTGAAGTGGGGACGGCTTGAACCTTTCTTCACACCGCCGACGCGCTCGCGTACGGCCGCTGCGCGCGCCTCCCACACCGGGCCGCTGGGCCCGGCGGCGGCGCCGGGCGCCAACGGGGTTGCTGTTTATGGAAGGAGTTCGGGGGTATCGGGACACGCGTCGGGCGTGAATCTGCACCTAGTGACGCTGACGTGCGCAAGGTTTCCCCTGCCTGACTAGCGGTTCATGAGGCTGGTGGTCGCCCACAACCTCCCGGGCGGCCTTGAGGTGAAGCGTTTGCCGAGCTACGGGAAGGCGAGTCGGAATCCCTTGAGCGCCAGAATCTCCCCGGTGCCGACGAAGGGGCGCCCGCCGACGATCGACGGCCTCGACGGCGTACGGGGGGCGGCTGTCCTAGCCGTGGTGCTCTACCACTGCGGGATCCCCGGGCTTGGCGGGGGCTTCCTCGGTGTCGACGCTTTCTTCGTACTGAGCGGGTTCCTCATCACGCGCCTGCTGCTGATCGAGTGGCTGAGAGAGGGCCGGGTCCGACTCGGGGCGTTTTGGTCGCGTCGGCTCAGAAGACTCGGACCCGGGCTGATCGTGGTCCTTTTGGCGATCGCCCTCTACGCCCGCCTGTTTGTTCCCCCGGGGGCCTTCCCGACGCTACGGGGAGATGCCGTCGCCACGTTGGCCGAGGTGGCGAACTGGAGAGCCATCGTCTCCAGCAACAACTATTTCGTCCAGAGCTCCTCCCCATCGCTGCTGCTCCACATGTGGTCCTTGTCGATCGAGGAGCAGTTCTATCTTCTGTGGCCGCTCGTGCTGATCGGTGTCTTGGCGTGCGCGCGGCGGCGGTGCTTGTCCGATCAGTTCGCAATGCGCGCCGTCGCCTGGGTTGCCGCTTCCGGCGCTCTCGCCTCGGCGGCCTGGTGCGTCGCTGTAGGTCACGGGAAGCTGCCGTCCGCGAGGCTCTACTACGGAACGGACACGCGTGCGCAGGCGTTGATGCTCGGGTGCGCGCTCGCCGCGTTTGTCGCCAGTGCAGGACCCGAACCGATGTCTGGCACTCGCCTCGGTCGCGCCGGCACGCAGGTGGTCGGGATCGCCGGTTCGCTCGGAACGATCGCGCTATGGACGACGGCGTCCTCCGCTTCTTCGTTGCTCGGAGACGGGGGGTTCACGCTGGCGGCACTGTGCGCCGGCGCGACGATCATCGGAGTCGTCCTCCGGCCGGAGGGAGTCGTGTCCCTCACGCTCAGCTGGGGGCCCTTGGTGTGGCTCGGACGGCTGTCGTACGCCATCTACCTGTGGCACTGGCCTGTGGACGTCATCGTGGACCACGCTCGTACCGGGCTGTCCGCCACCTGGCTCCTTCTTTTCCGGTTGGCCACGTCCCTCGCCTTGGCGGTGGTCACGACGCTCTTCGTCGAGGCTCCCATCCGTCGCCTGAGAGTCTCCTCCCACCGCGTCGCTGCCTTCCTGAGCGGTGGATGGATAGCGCTGTGCGCTGGATTCATCGCTCTTCCGTCGACGGCGGCGATCGGCTCCAGCGTTCCCGGCCGGCCCCATCTACAGCCGGCCGGACCCGTCCACGTCGCCATGTCGCAGCCGTCCGCTCATTTGGCGCAGCTGCAAGTCGCGAGCGCCCGACAGGTACGGGTCCTGATCGAGGGCGACTCGGTGGCGCTCACGCTCGGGTGGGGAGTGGTGGCACCGGCGAACGTGACGATCGTGAGCCGCGCGCTCGAAGGTTGCGGGATCCTCGGGGGTGCTCCCTACGAGTACTACGGATCACCCCACCCGGGATTCCCCCAGTGCAACAACTGGCCGGCCCGATGGCGCAGTGACGTGGCGGCGGTCCGCCCGAACGTCGTGCTCGTGCTCGCAGGCCGATGGGAGGTGAGCGACCGCTTCATCGGCGGCAGGTGGCAGCACATCGGTGAAGCGAGCTTCGACGCTCTCGTGAAGGACGGCCTCCAAAAGGCGGTCGACGCGGCGTCGTCGGGCGGTGCAAGGGTGGCACTGAGCACGGCTCCGTACTACGACCACGGAGAAACCGCAGTCGGAGGGCTGCTGAACGAGGACCTTCCGGCGCGCGTGAACCGCTACAACGAGCTGGTGAGACAGGTGGCCGCGCGCAATCCCCGGCTGGTCACCGTGCTCGATCTCGGCCGCAGGGTGTGCCCGGCCGGCCGCTATCAGGAGGTCGTCGATGGCGTCCAGGTGCGCAGCAGTGACGGCACCCATCTCACAGTCGCCGGCGACCGATGGCTCTCCCCGTGGCTCATGGCGAACCTGATCGCGGTCGCCACCGCCCTCAGGTCCTGAGCTCGCCCGGACGACACGTGAACCGGTGGCGCAGGCACTCTCCAAGCGCCTCGGGGAGCGCAGGGAGACGAACGGAGCTTCGACTGCGAGCAGCTGTTCACCTCTAGGGAGCGACGTACTGGCGCTCGTCGCCTTTGGGTAGCGCTCGACGACTGGCTGAGACCTGAGGCTGGACGCGGAACGCGCCGGGCCGATCGGCGCGGCATTGGGCAACACTGCGCCAGCGTCCTCTAGTACCGTTGGTCTGATTCGCGAGACGCCGCCTACGCAGGTGATTCCCAGTTCCGCGTCGGCCGTGTTGGTAGAGGGGACACGCGTGACCGGCAGCGGGACAGCTCGGCAAGGCTGGGTCAGATGAGCTCTCCCGGCTCGATTGACGCACGGGCTCAGCTCTCGGCGGTCTGCCGTGGCTCGGACGACGCAATCATCGCCACCGGCCCGGACGGGGTGATCACGGCCTGGAGCCATGGCGCCGAGCTGCTCTATGGATACCCTGCCAGCGAGATCGTCGGCGAGCACATTTCCTTTCTCTACGCGGGCAGCGACCTGCCTATCGCCGACCGGTTCCTCGAGGCGGTAACGCGCGGCGAGGGCGTCGAGCTCGCCGAGGTGGCCTGGCGGCGCCCCGATGGAACCCTCCTCGAGGTCGAGCTCCGGGGATCGCCGATCCTGGACGAGTCCGGCGGGGTGCTCGGCACCGTCTCGATCGCGCGAGACATCGGTGAGCGCTTGCGGCGTGAGCGAGAGCTGGTGGAGAGCCGCGCGCTCCTCGAGCGCACCCAGGCGATCGGCCATATTGGGAGCTGGTGGGCGGCCATCGGCCCGGAAGCGCTGGTCACCCTGACCCCCGAGGCGTACCGCATCCTCGGCTTGGCCCAGGGAGCCGAGCTGCGCAACCTCGACTTCTTCAACCTTCTTCACCCCGAGGATCGTGAGTACTTCGTCGAGTCGGTGATCCTGGTGCGAGCAGGTGAAGGAAGTCGCAGCGAGCTCGAGGTGCGCGTGCTCCGCCCTGACGGGGCCACGCGCTGGATCCTGCTGGCCGTTGACGCGCTGTCGGACGCCTCCGGAACGGTGAGCGGGATCACCGGGCTCGTGCAGGACATCACCGACCGCAAGGAAGCCGAGTTGCGCCAGGAGCATGACGCGCTGCACGACCAGCTGACCGGCCTGCCGAACCGCGTCCTTTTCCTCGACCGGCTGGTGCGCGCGCTAACCCGGGCAACGCGCGACCACAAGCGGGTAGCCGTGCTCTATGTAGACCTCGACCATTTCATGCCGTTCAACGACGCCCGTGGCACCAACCAGGGCGAGACCGTGCTGCGGGCGGTCGCCGAGCGCCTTCAGGACGCGGTCGAAGTCGGCGACAGCGTGGCGAGGTTCGGCAACGACCAGTTCGGGCTCGTCTGCGAGGGCGTCGCCGACGCGACGCGCGCCGCCGAACGCGCTATGCGAACGCTGAAGGTGTTCCAAGCGCCGTTCCACCTGGAGGGTGGAGACGCCTTCATCACCGCCAGTGTCGGCATCGCCCTGAGCGGGGCGGGGGCATCCGCAGAGGCACTTCTGCGCGACGCCGACCTCGCCATGCACCGGGCCAAGGAGCAGGGGCGAAACCGGTTCGAGCACTACGACGTTGCGCTTCGCCAACAGGCCAAGCAGCGCTTCGCATTCGCCGCCGAGCTGCACCGGGCGCTCGAACACGAGGAGCTCTTCCTCGAGTACCAGCCGATCGCGTCGATGGCAGAGGGCCGCTTCACCGGTGCCGAGGCGCTCTTGCGCTGGCGCCACCCTGGCGGCGACGTGATCAAGCCGAGCGAGTTCATCCCGCTCGCCGAGGAGAGCGGCCTCATCGTACCGATCGGCGAGTGGGTACTGGACTCCGCCTGTCGCCAGCTACGCCAGTGGGTCCAAGCGGCACCGGAGTGCAAGCACTGGCGGATCTCGGTCAACGTCGCGGCAAGCCAGCTGCGCTCTCCGGGCTTCGTCGAGACCGTGGAGCGCGCCATCGAGCGATCCGAGATCGATCCGGCCTCGCTGCGCATCGAGCTCACCGAGTCCGTCGTGGTCGAGGGCGAGGCGGTGACCGCCGTTCTCCAGCGAGTCCGCGAGCTCGGGGTGCGCGTCTCGGTCGACGACTTCGGGACGGGCTACTCCTCGCTGTCGTACCTGACGCGCCTACCGGTCGACGAGCTGAAGATCGACCGTTCCTTCATCACCGACCTTGCCGGTGATGAGTCGAGCCAGGCCGTCGTCTCGGCGATTCTCGCGATCGGCCGGTCTCTCGACTTCTGGGTGACTGCCGAGGGCGTCGACACCGAGGCACAGCTCGTCGAGCTGCTCCGCCTCGGCTGCCACTCGGCACAGGGGTTCTTCTTCGCGCCCGCGCTCTCACCAAGGGAGTGCTTCGACGTCCTGCGCGCACCGCTGGGCCGCTCGAGCGTTCTGAGAGAGCGCCGGTCGGAGCGCGCCACCGCGTAGGGACGGGGCGCCCAACGAGAGAGCGCCCCTGGGGGCTGCTGCAAGCACCGAGCTAGCGTCCCTGTGCCTGTGACCCTGAGCGGATCTCCGAACTGGTCCTCCCCATGACAGGTGGCGATGTCTAGCCTGGACACTGGAAGCTATGCGCCCCGGTAACCCGCTAGTGCCAGTGGTCAAGCACCTCCGCAAGCCACGGCACGTCGACCGCCGGAGTCGAAGGACTTGCCAAGACCTTCCAAGAAGGGTCGAGCCGCCTCGACATGCATCAATATTAGGGGAGCTTCGCAGGAGTGAGACAGCGGTCCGAGGTGGCGCTAGGCAACGGTCGGTGATGCGGCTACCCGGTCCGATGTGGGCTGGGGAGTGAGCCAGCCTCGCGAACAAGACGCTGATCGACCCACGCAGCGACCAGCCCTACAGCAACGCCGATAACGGTGTCGGAGGATTGGCTGGCTCCAGGCGTCCTTCGGGTCACATCGGCGACTACCAGGATCACCGTCGTGGTGATCGCCGCCGTAACCGCATCCTGGGGGCGGCGGATCAGTACCACCACGAGCACACTGACACCGACGGCATGCGCTTCGACTCGATCGTCCTCGATCCGAGCGATCCCCTCCGTTGATGAGGTTCTCGGCGAGCACTCAGCGGGATCTGCGCTCGCTCAACTGCTGAAGCGAGCGGCGTCGGAGGCGACCCAGAAGCCGACGAGCGGCTCTACCTGCTTGCCGGTTGCATACTGCTCGAGCCGTGCTCGGTCGTCCTCGGCGAGCATGGCGATTGCGTCGAAGAAGGCGCGCGGCCCGGCCGCGCGAAGGGCCGTGTCGCCCTCGCTCGCTCGCGCCGGGAGGTGGGTCGTGAGCAGGACGACCGGCGTGTCGCCGAGCGCGCCGCGCAACGCGTGCGTCCGGCCGAGAGACTTCCAAAGTGCGTCGGTGCGCAGCAGCCCGCCGCGCCGGCTCGTGAACGCACCGGCGACTTCGAAGAACCACGGGCGCAGCTCGGCGTCCTCGGCGACGAGGTGGACGGTGACCCCCGTTCGTGCGACGCGGCGGTTTCGGCCGGTGATGCGAAATCCCGCTCCCGTCACCACCTCCTCGGCGATCTGGAAGGCACCCTTTCCTTCCCGTGCCGCTTGCACGGCGACATCTTCTCCGCGTGCCTTCCCCGTGTCCGAAGCGTCCGAGGGCGAGTCGGCCGGCGCGTCGACGGCTACGAGCGCGAGCGCCTCGGCGACGCGGCGCTCGGCGATCTCGACGTAGTCGGCATCGAGGTCGTAGCCCATGTAGCGGCGGCCAAGAACGGCCGCGGCGACGAGCGCGGAGCCGCTCCCCATGAAGGGATCGAGCACGAGGTCGTCCTCGAAGGTGTAGAGGCGGATGAGCTGTTCGGGAAGCTCGACCGGGAAGGGAGCCGGATGCCCGACGCGTCGGGCGCTCTCTGGGGGGATCCCCCAAACGTCCAGGGTGAGCGCCATGAAATCCTCGCTCAAAACCGTCGATCGGTGCGGGAGGTTCTTTCCCTCACGCTCCTTTACGGAGAGCGCCCGGTCGAAGCGGCCCTTGCTGGCGATGACGACGCGCTCGGTGATGTCGCGCAGCACCGGGTTGGAGGCGCTTCGGTAGGACCCCCACGCGCACGAGCCGCTCGCTCCCTCGCCCTTCTGCCAGATCAGCTCGCCACGAAGCAGCAGGCCGAGTTCGTCCTGAAGGATGCGGATCACGTCCGAGGACAGGCTGCGGTACGGCTTTCGACCGAGGTTGGCGACGTTGACGGCGATGCGCCCACCGGGCTCGAGCTTGCGCACGCACTCGGCGAACACCTCGGTGAGCAGATCGAGGTACTCAAGGTAGGAGCCCGGCACACCTTCGCGCTCGAGCTCTTCCTCGTAGGCCTTGCCCGCGAAGTACGGGGGGGAGGTCACCACGAGGGCGACCGACCCGTCGGCCACCTCGTCCATGTGGCGGGCGTCGCCGTGCACGAAGGGCTTGTCCACCGGCACCGGAGCTGCCACGGCCTGGTCGTCACTCAGCTCCGGCGCCCGGAAGCGCTGGTAGAACCCCGTGGCATCATGGCTCTCCCGGCGACCGACCCCAAAGTTGGACGTCGTCGTCCGCCGCCGCTCTGCCATGTGCCCTCCCTCGCCACGCTACCTGGCAAAGCTCGCGAGGACGGGGAACCCGGCTCTTGGCTCCACCGAGCACGCCGGCCGCACTCGGGGCGCCCTCGTGCGCCCAGCGAGGAGAACGGCTGGCGGAGAGCTGCCGGACGGGCGCTAGCTCGAAGCGCTCTTGGCGACCGCTGCCTCTCGCCCGCCACTGGAGGCGTCGCCAGGGAGAACCTGCACCTTGTAGCCACTCCCCCGGCGGACCCGGGCGACGGCCTCCTCGTAGCTCGACAAGGGCAGCCGATCGCTCACGAGCTCGCTGAGCGGCATGTCGCCCGCAACGGTGAGGTCCCGTGATCGCCCGTAGCTGTGGAGCACCGCCATGGCGCCGACCATCGTGACCTCGTCGTTGTAGAGCTTGAAGGGCGACATCGAGGCAAATGCATCGCCGGGCGCCACGCCGAACTGGAGGAAGGTGCCCCCCCTGCGGACCCGGCCGATGGCGTCCTCGATCGCCGCCACCACGCCGGTGGCGTCCATCACGATCTCAAAGCGCGCCTCCGGTTCGAGATCGGCGCCGCTCGCCACCACCCGGGTGGCGCCGAGCGCGCGCGCCTTGTCCCGGCGCGCAGCGATGGGCTCGACCATGGTCACTGAGATGGCCCCTGCCCGGTACGCGAGCATCAACAAGAGGAGCCCCATCGTGCCCGCCCCGTAGATGAGAAATCGGTCCGCGAGCTTGGTGTGGATGAGGTCGTAGCCGTGGACCGCACACGACAAGGGCTCGATCAATGCGGCGAGCGAGGCGTCCAGTCCCTCCGGGACGCGGTACGCGTTCCACTGCGGAACCGCCACGTACTCGGCGGCCGCTCCGTTGACCGTCACCCCGATGGCGTTCCAGTTCTCGCAGAGGTTGTCGTGGCCGATGCGGCACTGGCTGCAGTGACCGCAGTAGAGCGAGGGATCCACCGCGACGAGCGTGCCCACCTTGAGCTCGGACACCCCGGCTCCGAGCGCCACGATCTCGCCGGAGAACTCGTGCCCGGGCACGACCGGGTAGCGGCCGGTCGTGAGGTCGCCGTCGAGGAGGTGCAGGTCGGTCCCGCAGATCCCGCACGCCCGCACGGCGACCACGACCTCGCCCGGCTTCGGCGTCGGGTCCGGCAGCTCGCCGTAGCTGAGGCTGCCGGGCGCGTCGATGACCACTGCTTGCATCACTGCTCCTTCATCGTCGATGGATCGTCCGCCCCGCCTGCTGCGTACGCACCGCGCAGGGGACGGCCCTTACTTCAGCGCCCCGAGCGAGAGGCCCCGTACGAGCTGCTTCTGGGCGATCCAGCCGACCAAGATCACCGGGAGGCTCGCCACGGTCGCCGCGGCGGCGAGCCGGGCCCAGTACAGGCCCTCGCTCTGGATGAAGCCCACGAGGAAGACCGGCATGGTGCCGGCCTTGGTCGCCGTCAGGTTCACCGCGAAGAAGAACTCGTTCCAGGCGAAGATGACACAGATCAGCGCTGTCGCCGCGATGCCGGGGACCACGATCGGCAGGATCACCTGGCGGATCTCGACCCACAGGTCGGCGCCGTCGATGCGCGCCGCCTCGAGCACCTCGCGGGGCACCTCCAAGAGGAACGAACGGATCATCCAGATGGCGATCGGCAGGTTCATCCCGGTGTACAAGATGACCAGAGCCCAGTCGTTGTCGAGGATCCCGAGGTTTCGGGCCACGATGTAGATCGGCACGATCGCCGCCACGTACGGCAGCATCTTGGTCGACAAGAAGAAGAAGAGCGCGTCGGACCACCGCTTCACCGGCCGGATCGACAAGCTGTAAGCAGCCGGGATGGCGAGCATCAGCACGACCGCAGTGGACGCGAGCGTCACGAAGATCGAGTGCTCGAGTGGCGGCGCGATTCCTCCGCTGAACACCTGGGAGAACTCAGTCCAGGTGGGATGGAAAATGATCTTCGGCGGGTCGGTGTACGCGGCGCCCTCGGTCTTGAACGCGGTGAGCACCATCCACAGCACCGGGAAGAAGAAGATGACGGCCACCACCCAGGTGACTGCCGTCCAGAACACGCCGTAGACGTGCTGTCGGCCGCCCCGGTGGCGCCAGAACGACGGCCTGGCCCGGGCTCTAGGGGTGACGACTACACCAGGCGTGACGGCGGCGGTTGCCATCAGCTCATCACCTCCGAGGCGTTGAAGAGGCTGGACAGCAGTCTCAGCGCGAGCGTGGCGAGTATCTGCGTGCCGATGACGACGATCACTCCCGCCGCCGCGGCGATCCCGATGTTGAAGGCGTTGAACGCCTGTTGATAGAGGTAGTACGGCAGGTTCGTCGTCGCCGTGCCCGGACCGCCCTGGGTGATCGTGTAGATCTCGCCGAAGGTCTGCACGATGTAAATGGAACCGAGGAGCAGCCCGAGCTCGATGTAGCGGCGCAGGTGGGGCAGGGTGATGTAGCTGAAGGTCTTGAGGGCGCTCGCGCCGTCGACCTTGGCTGCCTCGAGGGCATCGATCGACTCGCCTTGGAGGCCGGCGAGCACGATCAGCATCATGAACGGCGTCCACTCCCACACGAGCACCGCCACGATCGACGGCATCGGGTAGGTGCCGATCCAGTTGACCTGGTGCACACCGAAGGGCTTGAGCACGTAGTCCAACAGACCGAACACCGGGTCATAGATCGTCGTCTTGAACAACAGGGCGGTCGCCACGGGCATCACGAGAAACGGCGTGATGAGGAGCGTGCGCACGACTCCCTGGCCGAAGAACTTGCGGTTGACGAGCACCGCGAACGCCGTGCCGAGCACCATCGAGATGATCACCGCCGAGGAGGTGAGCTCCAAGGTGTTGATCACCGCGGTGCGAAACGCCGGGTCCGAGAACGCCGCCTGGTATTGAGAGAAGCCCGCCCAGTGGTTCGACCCGGGGATCAACAGGTTCCAGCTGTGGAAGCTGTACCACAAGGTCACGAGGAACGGCGCCTGGGTGACGATGACGATGTAGATCAGCGCCGGCATCAGCGGTAGCCGACGGAGCCAGCGGTTCCGTCGGACTACCGCCTCGTGGTCTGACGACCTCCGCCCGGCCAGAGGGGGGCTCTGGTCGGGCGGAGGCCGCCTGACGGTCGCCGGGAGACCGGTCACCTGGGACATGATGACCGGTCCCCCGACGCGTTGACCACGTGTTCCACTGCTACAGACCGGATTGCTTCACTGTCGTCGTAGCGTCCTGCTGTCCCGTCGCCAGAGCCTGGGCCACCGTCTCTCGGCCGGCGATCGCCGCGGAGATCTGCTGGGAGACCTGGGTCCCGAGGTTGATGAACTGCGGGATATCCACGAACTGGACCCCCACGTAGGGCACCGGGTGCAGGGTCGGGCGCGTCGGCCGGGCGGCCTGGATCGAGGCGAGCGTGATGCCCGCGAACGCTGCGGCCGCCTTCTTGTACTGCGGGATCTGGTAGGTCGATACCCGGCTCCCTGGCGGGATCTGCGCCCATCCGAGCTTCTGTCCGCTCAGCAGGATCGACTGCTTGCCCGTCGCCCACGAGAGGTACTTCCACGTGGCCTGCTGGTTGGGCGTGCCCGCGGGGATCGACAGCGACCACGTGTACAGCCAGCCCGAAGGGATCTTGGCCGGGCCGACCGGCGCGTAGGCGTAGCCGGTGTTGGCGAACACGGTGGGATTGGCCGCGGCGATCGAGCCCGCCGCCACCGTCGCGTCGTACCACATGGCCGCCTTGCCCTGTGAGTAGGCGTTGAGGCACTCGGTGAAGCCGTCGTTCGAAGCGCCCGGCTCGCCGTAGTTCTTCACGAGGTTCACGTAGAAGTTGGTCGCGGCCACGTCCGGCTTGGACGTGAGCTGCGGCGTCCACTTCATGTTGAACCAGCTACCGCCGTAGGTGTTGATGACGGTGTCGAGGGCAGCGAGGTTCTCGCCCCACCCGGACAGGCCCCGCAGGCAGATACCGGCCGTGCTCGAGGTGTTCACCTTCTGGGCGGCCGACGCCACCTGGGCCCACGTGGGATGCAGCGGCATCGTGATCCCGGCCTTGGCGAGGAGGTCCTTGCGGTAGTAGAGCATCGACGACTCGCCGTAGAAGGGAACCGAGTAGAGGCTGCCCTTGTAGGAGAGCGAGTCGCGGATCGGCCCGATCAGGTCGTTGACGTCGTAGGCGGGATCGGTCTTGGTGAAGCTCGAGAGGTTGGACAGCCAGCCGTTCTTCGCCCAGATCGGCGTCTCGTAGTTCGAGATCATCACGGCGTTGAACTCGTTGGCGTGCGTCGTGATGTCGGTCTCGATGAGCTGACGCTCGGTGTTCTCGTTCAGCGTGTCGTAGACGACCTTGATCCCCGGGTTCTGCTTTTCGAAGGTGGGGGTCAGCTTCTCGATGGCCTGCATGTCCGGGTTCGCGACGACCGCGACACGGACCGTGACAGGGGTTGCATGGCGGGTGGTCGCCGCAGCGGTGCCGGCGACCCCGGCCACCATGCCGGCTGTTCCGGCGAGCAGGGCATACCGCTTCAACCGGTCGTGAGCGCGCAGCGTTCGGTCGCTCTGGTGCGTCATTCTCTCCCCCTTCTCCTGGGCCTGGTGGCCGACCCACGGCCCGGCCTTGGCCGGGCCCCCCGAGTGAACTCTTCACGTGCGGGCAAAGCCGCGAGGAGGTTGCAACCTAGTAGCCCGTCGCGCCGACCACCCGACGCTCTGCACGGGACCTGTCAACTCCCCCAACCACGATTGTCCCGATCGGCTCGGCCGGCCACAAGGGCCCGGGGAGCCGAGTTACTGACCGGTGTTGCCCGATTTGGAGTCAGCCCGGCAGGCAGTACCAGCGTGGGGCGCCCCGCTCCGCCCGATGACGGCCCGCTAGGGCCCGCTTTGCGCCCGATCGTGCCTTTCATGCCCGAACGAGAGGAGTGCCGGCCGCCAGGTAGCGCTGAGCGACGCTTGCGGGCAGCCGGTGGTCGGTGACGATCAGCTCCAGGTCGGAAATGTCGGCAAAGCGACAGAAGCTCGACTGGCCGAACTTCTCGGAGCCGCCGACGAAGATGGTCCGATGGGATGCTTCGACGACGGCTTTTTTCACCGCGGCGACCCGGGGATCGGGGGTCGTCAGCCCGTGCTCGAGGGCGATCCCGTTGGACCCGATGAAGGCGAGATCGATCACGAAGTCCGCGAGCATCCTGATCGCCCAGTGCTCGACCGTGGCCATCGTCCGGGCTCGCACGAGCCCCCCGAGCAGCAGCACGGTGTAGCTCGCACGCGGGGCGAGGATCGCCGCCACCGGCAGGGAAGCGGTCACGACGGTGAGCGGGCGGTCTGCCGGCAGGTCCTGTGCGAGCAATTGGGGGGTGTAGCCCTCGTCGATGAACACGGTGTCCGCGTCGTCCAGGTGGCTCGCCGCTTCGGTGGCGATCCGTTGTTTTTCGGGGAGGTGATCGGTCTCCCGCCAAGTGAGGTCCGTCTCGAAGCCGGCGCGTTCCACGGGGTAAGCGCTCCCGTAGCTGCGACGGACGAGCCCGTGCTCCTCGAGGACTCGCAAGTCTCGTCGGACCGTCTCCGGCGCCACCGCGAGGAGCTGGGCGGCGGCGGTGACGTCCAGGTGGCCCTGCTCGCGCACCACGTCCAAGATGTGACGCTGGCGCTCGCGAGCGCGCGCACCGTCCCTCACGCCAGGACCCCGAGCCGAGCGGCCCGACCCGAGCGCCCCCGACACGCGCCCCGGACCGGCAGTCCCCATCGCTCCAAGGACAACCTGAAGACCTCCCGCTGGTCCGCGCCGACGCGGACCATTCTGGTGCCCAGAGGCCACCTGTCA
>JAODBN010000429.1 GCA_025463965.1 Acidimicrobiaceae bacterium | reverse complement strand
GCCGCCGAGTTTCGACTCGCCCGCCAAGCCGCACAGGCAGAGCAGCTGGAACGCTTGTCCCAAGCGCTCCCGCTGGCCCAGGTCAGGCTGCCTTTTCTCTTTGTCGGGAGTCTCGGGCCGGCTGAAGTCGAGCGCCTCGCCGAGGAGCTGAGCGCGGGCTTCGCGGCGCTTCCGGCCGCTGTCGAGGCCGGTCCCGGCGCCGGGGCGCTCAAGTCCGGGAGCCGGAAGCGGACCGACCGGGAGACGTCGTGAGCGGGGAGGCGAACAGCCTGAGCGCCGGCGACGACCAGGCCGTGCTGGCGGCGCTCGTGGCGGAGCGGGCGGTCCTCGTGTGCTGCGGCTCCGGCGGGGTCGGAAAGACCACGACGGCCGCCGCCATCGGGGTGGCGGCGGCGCGTCTCGGGCGACGGGCGTGCGTGGTGACCATCGATCCCGCCCGACGGCTGGCGGACGCCCTCGGCGCCGCGGAGGTGGGCAACGAGCCGCACCTGATCGCCGGCGTGGGCCCCGGAGAGCTCTACGCCGTCATGCTCGACGCCAAGGGGACCTTCGACGACCTCGTCGGCCGCTACGCCCGCGACGGGGATCAGGCAGCGAGGATCCTGTCCAACCGTCTGTACCGCAATCTCGTCTCCACCTTGTCGGGCACCCAGGAGTACATGGCGACCGAGAAGCTGCTCGAGCTCCATGAGAGCGGCCGCTTCGACCTTGTCGTCGTGGACACCCCGCCCACACGCAACGCGCTTGACTTCCTCGAAGCGCCGCGCCGGCTGACGGGCTTTCTCGACAACCGGCTCTTTCGCGTGCTCGTCGCTCCCGGACGCGTCTACCTACGAGCTATGGGCATGGCCACCCAATTGCTGGTGCGGACGCTCGGCAAGGTCGCCGGGAGTGAGATCGTGGACGACACCATCGCCTTCTTCCAGGCCTTCGAGGGGATGGAAGCGGGCTTTCGAGAGCGTGCTCGGCGCGTCGAGCACCTGCTCGAGCAGCAGTCGACCGGCTTCCTCGTCGTGGCCGCCCCCCGTCGTGAGTCCGCCGCCGAGGCCGCTTACCTCGCAGAGCGCCTCGGAGAGTCTGGCCACCGGGTCGACCTGCTCGTGGTGAACCGGGTCCTCGAGGGCTTCGGTCCTCCTCAAGGGCCCTGTGTTGCACCCTCGGCTGCTGCGACATCGCAAGGCTCGACATCTCGGGGGAACGGATCAGCGCCCGCCACGTCGACATGGGACGTGCTGAAGGACAACCTGGCAGAGCTCTCCGCACTTGCGGCGGTGGAGGCTCGGGTGATCGACGGGCTCGCCGAGGCGGTGGAGCCAGCGCCGGTGCTGCGAGTGCCCGAGCTGGAAGAGGACGTTCACGACCTCGAGGCGCTCGCACGTCTCGCTCGCCACCTGGTCGGCGGGGCGCTACCGTGACGGCGTGTCGAAGATCATCCTGGTCAGTGACGCTCGCACGGTCCTCGATGACCTCGCGGCCGTCGTGGACGACGGCGAACGGACCGTTGTCGAGCTGCGAGACGGCGCGCTCGTGCGAGAGGTCGTCCGGCGCGACCCGCCCGACCTCGTGATCACCGACTGCCAGGTGCAGAACATGGGCGGCCTGGCGGTGTGCATGGACCTCAAGCTCGAAGAGTCGGGCGGTCGCATCCCCTCGGTCCCGGTCCTCGTGTTGTTGGACCGGCGCGCGGACGTGTTCCTTGCCAAGCGGTCTGCCGCCGAGGGCTGGCTCGTGAAGCCGCTCGACCCAGTGCGCCTGCGCAGGGCCGTGGACGCGCTCCTCGCCGGAGGCACCTTCCACGACGAGTCCTTCCGCCCGCCCACGGTGGCAGCGCACTGAGCCTCACGATGGACGACGGGGCGAGACGGGCCCGTTCTCGAAGAACCGCCCTGGCGTGCTGAAGCGCTTGTTCGGCAGGCGTGCGCAGCCGGAGCCCGAGCCGCATGCGCCGTCCCCGCAGGAGCGCCGGATCACCGAAGGACTCGCCGCGCTTCGCGAGGCCACCGCCCGGGAGGTGATGACGCCGCGTGTCGATGTGGAGGCGCTCGCTGCCCCGGTGAAATTCCTCGATGTTGCGGCGGCGGTTCGGCGCTCTGGGCACAGCCACTTTCCCGTCTACGAGGAGGACCTGGACCACCTCCTCGGGGTCCTGTTCGTCAAGGACCTCTTCCGTCTGGCCGCCCAACCCAGCGGCGATGACGAGCCAGGCGAGGCGGACCAGTCCGAGGGCGGTATCGCCGGATCTCTGGACGTGACCGACCGGGTTCGCCAGCCCGAGCTCGTCCCCGAGACGCGCTCGGCGCTCGAGGTGCTGGCCGATCTTCGGTTGCGGCGACGAGGATTCGCCGTCGTCGTCGACGAGCACGGTGGCTTTTCCGGTGTCCTGACCATCAAGGACCTCGTCAGCGAGCTCGTGGGCGAGCTTCCGGACGAGTTTGACCGCCCGACGAGCCCGACGGTCCTGCGCACCGGGCCTGGCCGTTTCCTCGTTGACGGCGCTTGCGCCGTGAGCGAGGTCCGCCTCGAGATCGGCGCACCGCTCCCCGACGGCGAGTATGTGACGCTCGGTGGCTTCCTCTTCGACGCCTTCGGCCGGATCCCGTCGGCCGGCGAGGCGATCGAGCGGGACGGTTGGACCTACCGCGTGGCGCGGATGGAGCGGCGTCGCGTGGCCAAGGTCGCCGTGCAGGCACCATCGGCTAGTGTTTCTGGCGGTCGCGGAGACCGTCCCCCGGCCGGGGCGGGGCCGAGCACCGACGGGAAGTAGCGCAGCTTGGTTAGCGCGCAGCGTTCGGGACGCTGAGGTCGCGGGTTCGAATCCCGCCTTCCCGACCAATCCTTTTCCCGTTCAGGGCACCTTTCGGGGTGCCCTGTTTCTTTTGTCCAGCGTGCCATCGCGCGTGCATCGCCCGTGCTGGACAAACAACAGCCGATTGAGAATCCGAAGAGCCGCTGATGTGCCACAGACGGCTGCGTACCCATCCTGAGTAGGGAAGTGTCACGGCGCCGTTGTCGGGCCGATCAGCCGGTGGCGAAGGCGATGTGGCCTTCCGCGTGCGCAATGGCGGGACCGTCGGCGATGTGCTGGACAGTGCAGGTCTTGCTACAGCGCACGACGATCGTCTGGGCTCCGCCTTCGCTGGCCACGAGAAGGTCCCCGGGTCGTACGCCTGCCTTGATCAGCTCGCTCCCCGGCAATCGCAACAAATTATCAGTACCGGGATGGGCATTGCCCCGTGAAAAGCGGTCGGCAAGGAAGGCCATCCCCCGGCGACCAAAGGAATTGGGGACAAATCCAGCGCTCTCGACCCCAATGTCCGGGCCACTGGGTAGGAGGGATCGGGCGACGAGTGTCGTGCGGCCACTCGGTGCGACGGCGAAGATGCGGCCGGATCCCTCGTCCGGGGCGATGAGGTCTCCACCGAACGAACCGAACGAAGTGGGCGCCACCACCATCCCGCCTTCGATAACCGGGGCGTGAGTGGTGATGGTGCTCAGCGTGCCCCGACAATCGACGCCGAACACGGTCGTCCCGCCCTGGTGGGCCGAGGTGACGAGCAGGCGATGTCCGAATCGGCCGACCGTATCGAAGCTGATCCCGTTCGGTCTCGCTCCCCTCGGGAGGTTGGCGAAACGGCGGGCCTTACCGTTCCCGTCGACGGCGATGACGCCGGGTGATCGGCTGGGCTCGATGGCGAACGTGGTGTCGCTTGGGAACGAACACCCTGATCCGGTGTTGCCGCCCTCATCGGCCACGGTGATGTAGGGCTCGGGCCCCTGCGCCGTCGAATAACCCGAGCGCCCCCGGGCAATGGGCCGCACGAGCCCGCTGCGATCGAGCAGGAACAGCTTTCCGGCCGCCGCCACGGAGAATGACCCGTCCCCGCGGGGACCGGCGATATCGACCACGCCAAGCAAGTGGCGATAGGGGACCCAGTGGGCGGGCAACGGGGCCGCGGCTGGGGTCGAGCCAGCGGCGCTGCCTGCCGTCATGTCGATCGGGCCCACCGTCGTGAGCCCAAGCAGACCGAGCACAAGCCCGATGGCCGCACGCCAGGTGCGACGATGGGACCGCACCGGCGACAGCAGAATCGACGCGCTGGCCATCACGGGAAAGTTAGCCGGGAGGGTTACAGGCTGACCGGTCGGCCCGTCACGGCCAGTCGCCCGTCAGAGCCACTGTCAGAATGCAATGGACACGCGGGACAGCGGCTTCTGTCAGGCGATGCGACCCCGCCAGAATCCGATGAGCCAGATCAGTTCCGAGTGCGACCGCGAGGGCATCGAGTTCAGCTCATTCGATAACTTCGCGCTTCACCGGCTCAGCAACTGGCTGTTTTGATCTTGCGGCATGGGGTGCGAGCGATGAGATCACCTTCGAGTGCAGTGATTCCACTGTTCGTCAAGCACCCACCAACGGCCACCTGCGCCATGGAAACTCGGACAAGCCCGACAGGAGTCCATGTGCTAGCCAGCAAAACCTCGGCCTCCTTGAGCTGAACAAAGACCTCCGATCCAGGTAAGCAATGGCGTCGTCAATCAGATCGTCAGGAAGACTCTCGATGTCGCCGGGTTTCATTCCATCCGGAAGGCGCTCTCGAAGTTGCGCCAACGTCTGCCACGTTTTTCACGAGCCACTTCGGATCTTGTGCCGAATTGTCGTCCTCGGAATACGTTTGATCTCCATGGGAAACATGGCACGATCAGTGCCATGTTTGGAATCATGACGCTGTTTCAGTAAACCGGCGGTGTTCTGGGGCGCGGCGGCATGTCTGAAACGGCGACAACGGGGATTCGGGCTGTTCCGCTCACACGTACGACGGTCGCAGCCGCCCACTGGCAATGCAGATCGACGCGTTGGGCGACGCGTCGATCTGACGCAAATCTGAGAGCGGTCGCGTGGTCAGCGACGTGCGGCGCACGAGGGACTCGCGACCCGGCTCGGCTGCCTGCATCATCATCACCGCGGTTTTGCCAGCCCATCTTTCGTCGGTTCTCGCCCATGCTTTCGCCGCGGCCCTACTCGTCGAGCGCGACGGGCGATCCGGGTAGCTTTCGTCTAGCTGCCGAGACGAGGGACGGAGACCACCGATGGCCGACCACAAGTTCGTGACGACCGACCACGACGGTCGTGAACGCCGGCCGGACGGCTTTGTCCTCTGGGAGCTTCCCAGCCCCGAGGGGCCTGCGCCTCGCCCGAGCGCGGCCCAGACAGCCGGCGCCGTTGTCGAGCTGCTCAACGCCGACGCCTTGCTCGACCGCCTCGACGAGAGAATCTTCCTGGCTGAACCCGTCGGGTCGGCCGCCGAGGAGCAGTCTGCGAGCGGTGTAATGGCGGTGTCCGCCGCCCGCCTCGTGGCCGAGACCCCGTGGGACCCGGAGCTCGCCGCCGCTTTCGCCCTCGACTGCGTCGAGCACGCGTTCGCCGACGAGCTCGACCTCGAGCTGCCAAAGGGCCGCACGCTGGGCGCGGTGGTCTCCGAGGCCCGCGCCGCGTTGGAGCGGGCGGGCAACGAGGATGAGGGCGTCTTCGCGGCGCTCGCCCGCTACGCGATGGTCCGCCGCCTGCGACGCACCCGTGAGCTTCTCGGTTCCACGGCGGCTGGCTTGGCACGCGAGGACGAGGCCGACCAGCGAGATCTGCTCGATGACCCCGCCTGGGCCACGCTCGCGGCAC
>JAODBN010000020.1 GCA_025463965.1 Acidimicrobiaceae bacterium | reverse complement strand
ATCGGTGCGGGCGGGTCGACGCGCATCGGTAAGCAGGATCAGCGCAAGGAGCCCCTCTGCCTCGGGTTCTCCGGGCAGAAGGCCCGTGAGCGCCCGAGCGAGCCTCAGGGCGCTCTCGCAAAGATCGGCCCGCACGGCCAGGTTGCCCCCGGTCGCCTGGTGGCCCTCGGTGAACACGAGGTAGACGACCCGCAGCACACCCGCGATCCGCTCGGCCAGTGCGTCGGCCGAGGGAACCTTGAAGGAGATGCCGGTCTTTCGGATCTTGTCCTTCGCACGCACCAATCGCTTGGCCATCGTCGGCTCGCTCACGAGGAACGCCGCCGCGATCTCGGCGGTGGTGAGACCGCACACCGAGCGCAGCGTGAGAGCGACCTGCACTGCGGGATCGAGGGCCGGGTGGCAGCAGAGAAAGATCAGCGAGAGCTCGTCGTCGCCTGCGAGGTCCGCACCGCCGGGCTCTGGGTCGGTTTCCAGCGTGCCCCGGACCGCGGCAGCCTCTTTCTCCCCACGACGAGTTTCGCGGCGCAGGCGGTCGACGAGCTTGTGGCGGGCAACGCTCACCAGCCACCCGCCGGGATTCGGCGGCAGCCCGTCTACGGGCCACTGCGCGAGCGCGGCGGCGCAGGCGTCCTGCACCGCATCTTCGGCCATCGCCAGATCGCCGCCGGAAAGGCGCGTCAGGGTGGCGACCGCCGCCCACCACTGCTCTCGGATGAGCCGCTCGAGCTCGTCGCTCAGGGTCGCCGACCGGTGTCCACCACCGTGCGGACCTCGACCGAGCCCTCCCGGGCGGTCGGCAGGGTCGCGGCCCACAAAAGCGCCTCGTCCAGGTCCGCGCATTCAACCAACGTATAGCCACCCACCTGCTCTTTGAGCTCGGCAGCGGGACCGTCGGTGAGCAGCGGCTGGCCGTCGCGCACGCGGACCGTCGTCGCCACGGCGGAGTGCTCGAGCGGGGCGCAGTCGATCAGCACGCCCGCTGCACCCATCTTTCCGAGGGCCTCCGCCCACGCGCTGTAGAGCTCGTCGCTCTCGGGGCTTCCGGGCTCGGGAAGGCCCTCCTGCGGAGTGCGGAGCAAGAACAGGTACTTCACAGCGATCACCTCCATGGGACCGGCGGTGGCCGGTCGTGCCAACGTTTCGTTCTCTCCTCGAACGAGCGCCCACTAGCGGGACAAATCAGCGCCGGTTGGCCGCGCTCGATTTGCAGGGACCATTTTCGTGCGCGCGCCGCGCACGGCCGGCGGGCCGGTCTCGCGGCGCGTGCGTGCTCGAGGTCCGGACGCTGCAGAACGTTCGCACGGCCGTTCGCCATATCGCCCTCCGTACAGGGCGTCAGCCGGGGACGACGGCCCCGGACTCGTAGGCGACGACCACGAGCTGAGCACGGTCGCGCGCGCCGAGCTTGGCCAACAGCCGGCTGACGTGTGTCTTTGCGGTGGCCGCGCTCATGTGCAGCTCCGCGGCCAGCTCGGCGTTGGATCGCCCGCGAGCGACGAGGAAGAGGACCTCCCGTTCTCGGGGAGTGATCTGCGACAGCATCGCGGCGCTCCTCGTCGACGGCTCGGCCCGGGCGGCGAACTCGGCGATGAGCGTCCTCGTGACGCTCGGCGCCAGCAGGGCATTGCCTTCGGCCACGACGCGGATCGCCTCGAGGAGATCTTCGGGCGGGGTGTCCTTCAGCAGGAAGCCGCTCGCACCGGCGCGCAGGGCGGCGTAGATGTACTCGTCCAGCTCGAAGGTGGTGAGCATGAGCACTCGAGTGTGCTCGCCCTCGGGCGCCGCCAGAATCTGGCGGGTCGCCTCGATCCCGTCCATATGGGGCATGCGCACGTCCATCAGCACCACGTCCGGGCGAGTCGCCCGGGCCACCTCGACGGCCTCGCTCCCGTCGGCGGCCTCGCCGAGCACGGTGAGGTCCGGTGAGGAGTCGACGAGCACCCGGAAGCCCGCTCGTACGAGAGTCTGGTCGTCGACGACCACGACGCCGATCACGGTGCGGCGAGCCGTTCGAGCGAGAGCCGGGCCAGCACCCGAAAGCCCCCTTCGGGACGGGGGCCCGCGGTGAGAGTGCCACCGAACAGCGCCACCCGCTCGCGCATGCCGACGATGCCGTGATGGCCCGCCACGTCGGCTTGCTTGGGGAGGTAGGAGGGCAGCCCGACACCGGGACCGTCGTCGACAACCTCGACGACGAGGGCGTCCGCCTCGTCGCGCACCTGCACGGACACCGAGGCCGGCCCGGCGTGCTTCACCACATTGGTCAGGGCCTCCTGGACCACGCGGTACACCGACAGCTCAGCGCTCGGGGAGAGCGCCCGGACCGCCGAGCTGCTGACCTCGAGCTCGACGGGGATCCCCGCAGAGCGGACCTGCTCCACGAGCAGTCCCAGCCGGTCGACCCCGGGAGCTGGCGCGAGCGTCGGCGAGTCGCCGCCCCGGCGCAGGACCCCCAGCATCCGACGCAGCTCGTCGAGGGCTGCACGGCTGGTCTCCTCGACCGCGGCGAGGGCGCGCTTTGCCTCCGCCGGGTTGGCGTCGATGACGTGTCGCCCCACTCCCGACTGGACGGCGATCACGCTGAGGCTGTGGGCCACCACGTCGTGGATCTCCCGGGCGATCTGCAGGCGCTCTTCGGCGACCGAGCGCTGCGCCCGCTCGAGGACCTCCCGCTGGCGCTGGGCCGCTTGCTCGGCGAGCCCGGCGGTGTAGACACGGCGCACCCGCACGCTGTCGCCGACGAACCAGGCGGCCACCGCCATGACGATGCCGAAGCTGAGGCTGCCCCCGCCGACGTGCGCCTGCAAGCCGATCCCGGCGCCGAGCAGGAGGACAGCGATGGACCCAGCGAGCCCCACGAGGGACTCGCGCCGCTCGCGGGAGGAGGCGACTTGGTACATCGGGAAAGCGATCAGCGGCACGGGCACCCACGAGCCGCCGGCGGCCATGCCGACGGCAAGGGAGACCGCCATCAGCCCGAGAGAGAGCCGCGGCGAACGTCGACGCCCGACGATGGACACCGCCGCTCCGAGGGCGGCGACGGCCGTGCCGGCGCGGTACTGGCTGACAGGCGCAAGGAGATGGACGACGACGCCGGCCAGCAAGAGCCCGGCAACCGTGAGGTCGACGGCCCGCAGCTGCCCGGGCGTGACACGGTGGAGCAACGGTGGTCGCGGGCCACGCCGATCTTCGGCTATCTGCACTACGCGCACCCTAGCCAGCTGAGCTGTTAGCCGTCGTCGGCAGTCGAGGCGATCTTGCGGCCGCACGTGTCATCCCCTGGTCGCAGTCCCAGTCGGTCGGCATACGCCGCCCGGCGTACGCGAGAAGGCGACCGCAGGGCGACGAAACGGCAGAGGCTCGGCTGTCAAGATCTGCATCGTCAGTGACGTAACCGACACGGAGGCGACGATGCCAGAGTGCAGCTCATGATCGAGGCCCGCGGTCTCACCAAGCGCTACGGCGACAAGGTGGCGGTAGAGCAGCTCAGCTTCACGGTGCGTCCGGGGGTCGTCACCGGCTTCCTCGGCCCCAACGGGTCGGGCAAGTCGACGACGATGCGGATGATCATGGGCCTCGACGTCCCGAACGCGGGATCGGCCACGATCAACGGTCGGTCGTTCCACGACCTCAACTGGCCCCTGCACGAGGTGGGCGCCCTGCTCGAAGCCAAGGCGATCCACCCCGGCCGCAGCGCGCGGGCCCATCTGCAGATGCTGGCGGAGACCAATCACCTCCCGCTCCGCCGCATCGATGAGGTCCTCGAGCTCGTGGGGCTCACCGAGGTGGCAGATCGCCGTGCCGGGAAGTTCTCGCTCGGCATGGGCCAGCGCCTCGGGATCGCGGCGGCACTGCTCGGTGACCCCGGCGTGCTCCTGTTCGACGAGCCGGTCAACGGCCTCGACCCCGACGGCATCCGTTGGGTTCGCAACCTCTTGAAGGGCCTCGCCCGCGAGGGCAGGACGGTGTTCGTGTCGAGCCACCTCATGAGTGAGATGGCCCTCACCGCGGATCAGGTGGTGGTCATCGGGCGAGGGCGCCTGATCACCGAGACCTCGATCGACGAGCTCACCGCTTCGAGCTCGCAGCGCTATGTCTCGGTGCGCTCGCCCGAGGTGGGCAAGCTCCGGGAAGCGCTTGAGCAGCAAGGGGCGGCCGTCGCGCTGGAGGACGACGGCTCGCTGTCGGTGCGGGGAATGGATGCCGCCAGCATCGGCGAGATCGCCGGGCGCCTGTCCGTTTTCCTGCACGAGCTGGCACCCCATGCCGCCTCACTTGAGGAGGCGTTCATGGAGCTGACCGAGGACAGCATCGAGTACCGGGGCGAGAGCGCCCTCAGCGCGACCGACGGAGGAGCACAGTGAGCGTCATAACCGTTCCACCCGCCACCCCGAGGGAGAGGTCGCTGCCCCCGGGCCGCTACGGGATCTCCGGGCTGCTCCGATCGGAGTGGACCAAGCTGCGTACGGTGCGCTCGACGCTGTGGTCGTTCGCCACCGTGATCGTCCTCGGCATCGGGCTCGGAGCGCTGGCGACGGCCGAGACCCGGGCACACTGGGCCTCGATGGGCCTCGGCGACCGGCTGAGCTTCGACGCCACCCGGACCAGCCTCATCGGGGTGTTCTTCGCGCAGCTGGTCATCGGCGTTCTCGGCGTGCTCGTCGTGACCAGCGAGTACGGGACAGGGACGATCCGGGCCACGTTCTCAGCGGCCCCCCGACGTCCGCTCGTGCTGGCCGCCAAGACGGCGGTCTTCGCAGCGGTCTCCCTCGTCATCTCCGAGGTCGTGGCCTTCATCTCCTACTTTCTCGGCCAGGCGTTGCTGTCGGCCCCCGCCACCAACACCAGCCTGGGGAGCCCAGGAGCACTGCGCGCCGTCGTTGGCAGCGGTCTCTACCTCTGTGTGCTCGGTCTGATCGCACTCGGGCTCGGGGTCCTCATCCGGCACACGGCGGGAGCCATCGGCGCCTTCGTGGGGGTGCTCCTTGTCTTGCCGCTCATCATCTCGGCGCTCCCGTCCTCGATCGCCAACGACTTGCAGCGGTTCCTTCCCGCCAACATCGGAAGCTCGATCGTGTCCCTGCACCCCGGGTCCCATAACTTCGCGCCGTGGACTGGCTTTGCCGTGCTCGCCGTCTACGCCGTGGTGCTGCTGGTCGTCGGCGGAATCCTGCTGGTCCGACGCGACGCCTGAACCTCGCTCCATCCCCTCCGATCGCCGACAGGCGATCGGAGGGGATGGGAGAACCGGCGGCCCTATGGGTAGGCAGGGCTGCGTGGCTGGAGAGATTCCAACCGTGCGCACCCTCGAAGAGTTGGCCGCGCTGATCGACGGACCCGGCGAGCGGTTCGTGCGCTGGTCAGAGGGGCCGGACGTCGACCGCGAGGAGCGAAGCCGTGACGAGCTCACGGGCGTCGAGCTCCCCGGGCTGTCGGTGAGCGCCCTGTCCATCGAGCCGTGGTGGGGCCGGCGGGACCGTCGACTCTGGGTGGCCAGGCGGCTGTACGACTACCGACACCTCGAGTACCGGCGCTGTGCGGCCCGTCCGTGGGTCCTCACCGGACGTGAGTGCGGGCGCGGACCGGACAACGAGCCACTCGTGCGCGCGGTCAATCCGGTGGCGTGGATAGCTCCAGACGTCGTCGAGGAGGCCACCGCGCTGATGGAGGGATTCTCCACCAGTTGGGGGCCACTCGACCGCAACGAGGCCTCCCCCTGATCGACAGATGGCCTCCCGTCTGAACGCCGGCGCCACTGGCGGTGCGATGGAGTCCGGGTATCGAGCCATTACCTGAGGCTGCTGGGATGGCTCTCGCTAAGCCGCCCTAAGCTCCCAACCAGTGGCCAAGCTCACGCGAGGGTTCACCGGTCGGCACCGGAGCGCTCCTGATCCGCGCCTGCCACCGGGCCAGTACGACGTAGGAGGGTCCTGGCCGGTGCTCAGCGCCGAGCCGACACCCCATCTCCGCACCGACACATGGAGCTTCGGGGTAGAGGGCCTGGTGGAGCGACCCACGACGTGGAACTGGGAACAGATCCACGCCCTGACGCCGGGATCGTTCGAAGGCGACATCCACTGCGTAACGACTTGGTCGAAGCTCGGGATCTCCTTCTCGGGCGTGTCGGTCGACACCCTGCTGAGCGAGTCCCGACCGCTCCCGAACGCCAGCTACGTGATGGCGTTCTCGCACACCGGATACACCACGAACCTCCCGATCGACGACGTCACCGGCGGAAAGGCATGGGTCGTGTGGGACGTCGACGGAAAGGAGCTGCCGCCAGAGCACGGTGGGCCGGCGAGACTGCTCGTTCCGCACCTGTACTTCTGGAAGAGCGCCAAGTGGGTCGCCGGGCTCCGACTGCTCGACCACGACCAGCCCGGCTTCTGGGAGCAGAACGGCTACCACGATCGGGGCGACCCCTGGCTCGAACAGCGCTACCAGGGCGACTGAGCGCAGATCACGTGGCCGGCAGACGGCCGAGCGCGTGGCAGAGCGCGACGGTCGTCGCGATCTGGGACGAGACGGCCAGCGCGAAAAGCTTCCGCCTCCGGCTCGAGAAGCCCTCCGAGCACCTCGCCGGCCAGCATTGCGTGGTCCGGCTTACCGCTCCAGACGGCTATCAGGCCTCGCGGGCGTACTCGATCGCGTCGCCACCCGACGGAGGCAAGGAAATCGAGATCACCGTCGAGCGCCTCCCTCAGGGGGAGGTGTCTGTCTTCCTCCACGACGAAGTCGCCATCGGCGACGAGCTCGAGATCCGTTCGCCGATCGGAGGTTTTTTCGTGTGGGACGCAGAGAGCCCGGCGCTCTTGATCGGTGGCGGCTCAGGCGTCGTCCCGCTGATCGCGATGTACCGCCTGGCCCGAAACCTCGACCGCACCGAGCGCGTCCGGCTGATCGTCTCTGTCCGACGCCCCGAAGACCTCTATTACGCCGCGGAGTTGCGGGACGGCCGGGCCACCGTCGTGTACACCCGCTCGGTCCCGCCCGGGGTGCAGCGGCCGGCAGGACGTCTCTCCCTGGAGGACGTCGCGCCTCGGGTACCGGACGGGGCCACGGCCTACATCTGCGGCTCGTCCGCCTTCGCCGACCACGCCGGCGCGCTCGCCGTTGCAGCGGGCGTGCCCCTCGAACGTGTCCGGGTGGAGCGATTCGGCCCGTCGAGCTGATGCTCACCGGCGCCCGCGTCTGGACCGTCGTCCCCGAACAGCCGGGTGTTCCCGACGAGGCGGATCCGAAGTACAATGACAGAGAGTTTTCAACCTTTATGCATCTCCCTCCAAGACTCCGAGGGGCCGCGGCTCCACGGGTCCGAAGGGCGACGACTCGTCAGCGCCGCGCTCCAGGCCCTGGTGTCCAGCACCCCTGGTGTGCCCACCTTGCGCCAATCCTGGGGAGTGAGGCCCCGGCGACGATCGGGCAAGCCCGAGAGGACGACACGATGGAGATCAGCGTTTTCGGCAGTGAGCTCCTCTTCACCGAGGCGCTGAGTTCCCTGCTGGTCCGCCGTGGCCATGTGGTGCAGTGCCCCTCATCCGAACGCGAGCTCGTCGGAGCGGCCGAGTCGAACGGTTCCCGCGCCTACCTGGTCGACGTGAGCTCGGCTGGGGACATTGGCGCGATAGCGGGAATCAAGCGGGTGACTCCACACAGCCCCGTGGTGACACTGACCGCGGAGTCCGACCTGTCGCTCCTGTGGCGGGCGATCGATGCCGGTGCGGATGGGGTCTGCCTGAAGTCGGACGGAATCGAGGAGATCGAGCGCGCATTCGCCCGCGCGGAGCGTCGGGTGAGCGGCAAGGACCGAGCCGCGCCGGCCTGGTCGAACGGGGCGAGCGCCCTGGTGCGCCGGCGGAGCTTGCAGCCGAGCGGGACCTTGATCACCCCCCGCGAGCAAGCCGTGCTGGAGTTGCTCATCCTCGGGGCCAGCACGACGAAGATCTCGGTGGCGCTCTCGATGAGCGAAGCGACCGTGCGGACCCACCTGCAGCACCTCTTCGCCAAGTTCGGGGTGCATTCGCGCGTCGCCCTCATCGCCGCAGCGGTTCAATCCGGGCGCCGACAGGGCGATCCGGTGCTGGTCCAGTGACCCCGGCGTCGCTGGGCAACGGCGCGAATGCGCCAGCTACGACACCGAAACGACTGCTGGTGGCCTTGGCGGTCGGCGCCGCGATCCGATGCCAGGCGCTCGCGGCGCGGCTCTCCGAAGAGGAGGGCATCGAAGCGCTCGAGCTGCCCGGGAATCCCGGAGACCTGTTACGACGAGCGATCAACGCCTCCCCCCAGGTCCTCGTGACCGATGCGAGGGGACAGGGACGCCGCGACGATGCGCTCCTCGAGGTGATCCAGCGGCTGCCGGTCTCGGTCGCCGGGCTCGTGCTCGTCGGAGAGCGGGACCTGGAATTCTCCGCGCGCTGCCTCGAGGCAGGGGCGCTCGGCATCGTCCTCAAGAGCGCCCCCTCGAGCGAGCTCGTCGTCGCGATCCGTTGGGCGGCAGCCGGAAGCACCTGGATCTCGCCCCCGCTGCTCGGCGACGTGCTCGCCCTCGTGCGAGCCGCACCGAAGGGAGCAGTCGACGCTCGCCTCGAGCAGTTGACGCACCGCGAACAAGAGATCTTGCAACTCGTCGTCGACGGGCTGAACCGACGGCAGATCGCGACCGGACTCGTGGTCTCGGTCGAGACCGTGCGCACCCACATGGGCGCCCTCATGAACAAGCTGGGTGTGCACTCGGCGATCGCCGCCGCAGCCGTCGGAAGACAGGCCGGCCTCCAGCCCACCCCCGCCCGGCAGCGCCCCGTCGCGTAGGCGCGCCTGCGGGCCCCCGAGTCGGAGGAACGGGCCCCAGTCCTCGCCGAGGGCGGTCCCCGCAACGCTGCGAGCGTTCCCCGCGACCTCATGTCGCGAGGAGCGTTCTCAACAGCGCCCGAAGTGACGCTCGCTCCGCGAATTGACGTAGGGACGACCGGCAACTCGATGGATTCATCCGCACGGGAAATGGGCCAGCGTTGTCACGTGGAGCCCCTGACCAAGAT
>JAODBN010000373.1 GCA_025463965.1 Acidimicrobiaceae bacterium | reverse complement strand
GTTTGTCGCGGCCCAGGCCCACGAGCGGGATGGTGCAGAGCACGCGCGTGTTGCACGCTGGGTGCTCGACAACTTGATTAACGTCGGCAACACCGACCGGGGTTTCCGCGCGCTCTACGGCACGTTTGGGGCAACTGGGGCGTACGAGCGGCGGGTGTGGGACTTCCGGTTGCTCGTCGAGCTGGTGTCGCCAGAAGGGGAGATCTACCTACGTGCCTCGGATGAGGCAATCAACGTCCTGGTCGGGGCGCTCGACACGGATGTCGAGTCAGCGCAGATCGCCGCCGAGGTGAAGCTGGAGAACCTGATCAGGCGGGGGCGGCTCTCCGACGCTCAGCTCGCCGCCCAGCAGGCCCGCTACCGCACCGTCCAGTACGCCGAGACCCTGCGGCGCAAGCTGGAGGCGACGAGGCGGGATGTGCGGTCGGTGGACTGGGAGCGAGAGGTTCCGGACCTGATCGACGAGGCGTTGACCCACATCGCGGATCGGTACCGGTTTGAGAACGCGATCCTGACCAACATCACCCAGACCAGGGACGAGGCGGAAGATCTCGTCCGAAAGCGCAAGGCCGCCGAGTTGGTTGAAATCGTGGCCGACTGCATTCGGCGGCACACCCAGCTTCAGGCACGCTTGCAGGAGGCGGGGCGTACCTTCCGGTTCGAGCAGGACAGGCAGCAGTTCTCAGGGCACGCGCAGCGCGCGGTAGTTGACCTCTTCGGGCACTTGCTCGTGCCGACCCTCGGGTTGTCGGTAGCACAGGCAACGGCACCAGTGGCTGCCTTCTTCGGTGGTGCGGCCGGGCTGGCGCCGCCGAGGTTGCCTCGTCTCACCCGCTTGGTGGAGCAGCTCCTGAAGCCGCCGCAGGACAAGGACCACCTGCTGGACGAGGTTCCCGAGCCAGATCTTGCCCTGCTGCCCGATCCAGAGGTCTTCTCCGACGAGCAGTGGCGTCAGGCGTCGGACCTTCTGGATCTGTCCGAAGTGCCTCGGCGGTTGTCTGGGCTGCTGGCTGACGCTCGCCTCCTTGATCCGGACCTACCGTGGCTGGTCGCGCTATTGGTCTTGCACGCGGTTTCACCGGAGATCGGCGTGGCCTTGCGGCAGGGCGATGGCCAGGTCTTGCTAGCCGTCGATGACGGGACGCCGTTGGGGGATCCGCGATTTGGCGGTTCGGACCTGCTTGTGGGCGTCGCACGTCTTGGTGCTGAATCCGATGGCTTTGCCGTCGAGGACGTCATGAGGGGAGCAGAGGTGGCATGAGTGAGCCAATCTCCGTGGGAGATGTCGTGGATGGCGCCCGCTTGCTGGCCCTCGGGCTGCGCCCGAAGCAGATCCCGTCTCGGGATCTGGTCTACGCGGAACTGGTGAAGCGTGCCACCGAGGACGATGCCTTCAGGGACCTTACCGAGGCGATCGCCGAGGGGCTTGGCCTCATTGTGCTTGCGATATCGCCCCGAACGGGCGTGGTGCTTGGGCCAACAGATGACTCCGTCTTCGAGCAGAAGTTTGACGACTATGCGCGCCGAGCAACGTTCGGTGAGCGTCGTGACCTGGAGCGGGTCCTGCATGGCGTCGCGCACCTCGCTATCGCGGCGCTCGGATTTCCGCGTCCCGATGATCTAGCGAACGAGACATACGTTGGCCGGGTCTCGGTCGAGCAGGTCGACACGGTGGTCCGAGAGGCCTGCACGATGCTCGCCGCGAGGGCCGCGGAGGCTGAGGAGGCTGGCGACCCGCTAGAGGATGCTCCGGAGCTGGAACGCGTCTGGCGAGTGTACTCGCGCCGTCCCGAGGCCACGCGCACCAAGGATGGCCGGCTAGCCCCCTCGACCACGCGTGGCGTCATTGGCAAGGCGCTGCGGTTTCTCGTCGAACAGGGTTTCCTCGTCAAGATGAGCGACGCGGATGGCGGCACCTACCGGACCACGCCGCGCTTCCAGGTCCAGGTGCGAGAACTAGCCGCCGAGCGGGCCTTCGCCGAGCTGCTCGCGCTCCAGGTGATCACCGTGACCGACCCATCGGGAAGCCTGCATACCGCTTCGGGGGCAGACGGGAGGTTCAGCGATGTATGAGCTGTCACGCGTGCGGCTGCACGGCATCGGGCCGAAGGGCGCCCGCTACCAGGATGTCACCCTGGACTTGCGTCGCGGCGACCCCGGCGAGCCGTCTCCTGCGACCGTCTTGTTCCTGGAGAACGGGGGCGGCAAGACCGTCCTGGTCCGGCTGATCTTCTCGGTGATCTTGCCCGGCAGGCGGCAGGTCGTCGGCACGACGAGCAGCAAGGTACTGGAGAAGTTCGTCCTTGGCGGAGACGTTGCGCACGTGGCGCTGGAGTGGCGGGACACTAGGACCGGGCAACTGCTCGTGACAGGCAAGGCGTCGGAGTGGCGCGGTCATGTAGTGTCCACCGACCCAACCAAGCTGATCGAGCAGTGGTACACGTTCCGGCCGAATTCCACGCTCGACCTCGGCACCCTGCCATTCACCCAGGGCGGCAGGATCGTCAGCCTCTCTGGATTCCGTGATTGTCTGTATGAGGCACATGAGGCGAACCCGGCGCTGCAGGTCATCTTCGAAAAGGGCCAGCGCGACTGGACGGAGCACCTTGACAGCCTCCATCTAGACCCGGAGCTGTTCAGCTATCAACGCAAGATGAACGCGGGCGAAGGCGAGGCCGCCGACGCCTTCACGTTCAAGACTGACGAGGCGTTCGTGGACTGGCTGCTCACCGCCATACTCCCGGACGAGGAGCCACAGGGCATTGGCGACCTAGTGGCAGCGTACGCCGCGACCCTGGCCGACCGAGGCGACCTCATGGTCGAGCGTGACTTCGTCTCTGGGGCGCTGGACCGGCTCGGGCCGTTGGTCCACGCTGCAGGCGAGAAGAGCGCGGCACAGGCTATGTACCGCGAAGCCGTGGCAGATGCCGAGCGGCTCGTCGTAGCGCTGATCGCGCGAGAGGGCGAGGAGGCAGAGCGGCATCGAATCCAGGAGGAGCTACTCAGCGCTGTCGCGGACAGTGAGCGCAAGCTTGAGGGGGAGTACAAGCGGCTCACCTCCGTCATCGGGGAACTCGAACGACTCGTCGCCAAACTGCGGTGGCAGCAGGCGGTAGCGAAGCGGGAAGACCTGGAAAGCGAGCGCGATGAGGCCAAGCGCCTGCTCGCGGCCTGGCATGCCACCGGAACCCTAGTCAGGTATCAGGCGGCACATGGGGCTGCGGAGACGATCCGCGAGCTCGTTGGTCAGCTGGAGGACGAGGCGGCGCCTCTTCTTCGAGCACGCGATGAGGCGGCCCTGCGATTTGCTCGCCTCCTGCTGGCGATGGCGAACGAGGCAAACGAAGAGGCCGATAACCAGGAAGCACTGGCGCGAAATCTGGCGGAACCGATCCGGACGGCCAGCCGTGAACAAGAAGCTGCCGTCAGGCAAGCCGAGGGAGCGAAGGCGACGATCAGGCAGATGGAGGAGAACGTCGGCTTGGTCGAAACCGCGATCCGTGATGCGATCTCCGCTGGGCTGCTCGCCGATGACCAGGACGTAGCCAAGGCTGCCACCGCCGCCGAGAGCGCGGCTGATGAGGCGGAGCTGGGGGTCACCGAAGCCCTGGACAAGATCTCCGAGATTGCGGCGACACGGGAACAGGTCGATGGCGAACATGGTGACGCTC
>JAODBN010000344.1 GCA_025463965.1 Acidimicrobiaceae bacterium | reverse complement strand
CTGCCGCTCGCCGCGCTGACCATCGTCATCACCGCTCGCCACGTGCCCGAGTCGCGCGACCCAAGCGCCGGCCGGGTCGACCTGGTCGGTGCAGCCGCGGTGACCGCTGCGCTCACGGGGCTGACTTTCGGGCTCATCGAAGGTCCCGCGCTCGGCTGGAGCTCGCCCGGAGTGGCCGGAGGGCTCGTCGCGGGGACGATCTTCTTCGCGCTGTTCCTCCTCATCGAGTCGCGGCGCTCCTCTCCGCTGCTGCCACTCGGGGTGTTCGCCTCCACGCAGTTTCTGGCGGCGAACGCCGCCACCTTCGTGGTCTATGCCGCCCTGAGCGGTGCCCTGTTCCTGCTCCCCATCGTTCTCGAGAACGTCCTCGGCAACAGCCCCCTCGTGGCGGGCGCGGCGCTCTTGCCGGTGACGCTCATCATGCTGGCGCTCTCAGCCCGCTCGGGAGCGCTCGCGGCGCGGATCGGGCCCCGCCTGCAGATGACGGTTGGCCCACTCGTGATCGGCATCGGCCTGGCGCTCATGGTGCGGATCCGACCGGGGGGCAACTACTTCGACGAGGTGCTCCCGGCGGTCTGCGTGCTCGGCCTCGGGCTCGCCATCAACGTGGCGCCGTTGACCTCCACGGCGCTCGCCGCCGCGCCGGCCGAGCATGCCGGGATCGCCTCTGCCGTCAACAATGACGTGGCGAGGGCCGGTGGCCTGATCGCGGTCGCCGTGCTCCCGGTCGCTGCGGGGATCACGGGCAACAGCTATCTGCACCCGTTCGCCCTCGCCCGTGGCTTTCACCTCGCGGTGCTGATGGCAGCTGCGTTCTGTCTCCTCGGGAGCCTCGTCGCCGCCCTAGGGATCCGCAACCCGGCCCGAGTGGTGCGAAGTCCTGACCAGGTGGCTCAGTGACTGGGCTCCAGGAGCTCGATGCGATTGCCGAACGGGTCTTCCACGTAGACACGCTCGTAGCCCTCGAGGGGCTCGTCACTCACGACCGACACTCCGGCTGAGGCGAGCCGTCCCACAAGCGGTCCGAGCTGTTGGACCATGAGCGCGGGATGGGCCTTTCGGGCCGGGCGGAACTCCTCCTCGACCCCGAGGTGGACCCGCAGCGAGCCGTCCTCGAACCAGCATCCGCCCCGGCGCGCCAAGTGCTCGGGCTTGGGGACCCAAGCGATGCCGAGGAGCCCCTCGTAGAAGGCCCTCGCGTCCGCCTCCCGGCCGGGAGGCATAGCCAGCTGGACGTGGTCGATCGAGGCCACTCGCCCGCCCACTCCCGGCGGCCCTGCAGTGAGCCGGTCTCCGTCGATGCCGGGGGCGCGGGCCGTGACGTAACGGCGGAGAGCCACCACGGTCCAGATCCCTTCCACCACCCCGAATGGCCAAGTCCCCGCCAAGAACCCGTAGCTGCTGGAAAGCGCGCAGCCAAGAGCGAAGGCGAGCACGAAGCGCGCCCCCCTCGATTCGAGGGCGTAGGCGAGGAGCATGAAGGTCACGGCGCAGACGCCGTAGATGGTGACGGCCAAGCTCACCCCCGGCTCCCGCACGGCGACGGGGGCGCGACCAGCACCTCGCCGAGGTCGAACCACGTCCTCGCACCCCAGTGGAGCATCGGGACAGCGTAGGTCCGAGCCTGCGCCGCCACGCCGACTCGTGGGTCGGTGACCAGTCAGCGACAGCGAGCACCGGTTGTGGTCTACAAAAGGACGATCGCGACGAGGAGACGATGATGGCCACCGCGTGGGACCCCGATCAGTACTTGCAGTACGCCAGCGAGCGGGAGCGCCCGTTCTGGGACCTCGTGGCCCGGGTGCCTGCTCGATCCCCGGGCTTCGTCGTCGATCTGGGGTGCGGGCCGGGCACGGCGACCGCCGGGCTGCTCGAGCACTGGCCGGAGGCGGCGATTCTTGGCATCGACAGCTCCGAAGCGATGCTCGAGCAAGCCAAGGCCCACGAGGCACCCCCGCGCCTTCGCTTCGAGCGAGGCGACATCGCCACCTGGGCACCGGACGACGAGAGTGTGGACGTCATCCTGTCGAACGCTGCTTTCCAGTGGATCCCCGGACATTCCGCGCTGTTCTCGCGTTGGCTCGCCGCACTCGCGCCCCGCGGCGCGCTCGCATTCCAGGTGCCTGCCAACTTCGACTCGCCGAGCCACACCCTGCTGCGCCAGCTCGCCACCTCCGGGCCCTGGCGGGACCGCCTCGCCGGGGTGGCCGAGCGCCCCCAAATCCCCGAGCCACAGGAGTACTACCGCCAGCTCACCGACCTCGGGGCGAACGCCCAGGTGTGGGAGACGACCTACTACCACGTGCTCACCGGGACAGATCCTGTCCTCGAGTGGATGCGGGGAACCGGGCTGCGCCCGTTCCTCGGTCAGCTCATGGCGGACGAGGTCGCTCCGTTCACCCGCTCCTACGCCGAGGCCCTGCGCGAGGCTTACCCGCCATCCCCCTCAGGAGAGACGCTCTATCCGTTCCGGCGCGTCTTCGTCGTTGCCGGTCGCAGCTGAGCGCCGAGGGCCGTCGGCGGCTCGGGCCGACCGCACCGCCGGGGCGCGCACGAACCGGACGTCATGGATCTGGCTCGTCAACATCTGTCGCCCCTCTTCGCTGATCCCGCTGTCGGTGACGAGCGCGTCGACGCGCGAAAGCGGCGCCATGATCGAGAGTCCCACGGTCCGCCACTTGGTGTGATCGGCCAGGACCACGACCCGGCGGGCATGTTCGATGAAGGTGCGGTTGGTCTCGGCCTCGTACAGGTTCGGGGTGGTGAAGCCGGCGACCGGATCCATCCCATGTACGCCCATGAAGAGCACGTCGACGTACATCGAGCGGATCGCCAACTCGGCGGTGGGGCCCACGAGGGCGTCCGAGGGAGTGCGGAACTCCCCGCCGGTCAAGATCACTGCGGACGTGCGCCCGCCCGGGTGCTGGAGCTCGTTCCAGACCTTCATCGAGTTGGTGAACACCGTGATGCCGTCCACCCGAGCGAGGCGGCGGGCGAGCATCCAAGTGGTCGTGCCCGCGGTGAGACCGATCGCCGTGCCGGGACGCACCATCGCGGCGGCCGCCTCGGCGATGGCCGCCTTCTCCGGGCGCTCCCGGAGCAGCTTCTTGTCGAAGCCCGGCTCCTCGACCCCCCGTTGCAGGGCCATGGCGCCCCCCCGGACCCGTTCCAGGTGGCCTTCGTGCTCGAGAGCGGCGAGGTCGCGGCGGATGGTCATGTCCGAGACGCCGAGGAGAGCGGAGAGACGGCCAAGGGTCACGCTCCCGCCGTGCTGCAGCTCCTCCATGATTCGCTGTCGACGCACCTCAGCCAGCATCGTCTTCTCCCCGGGGTGACGTCCTCGGCCCGTCGCCCCCGATCGTGACAGGATGCAACACGCGGTTCAAGGAACTTCCCAACATCGCTCACGCCACGGAGTGACGCGGCGGTGCAGCGTGCGGCCCGAACGAGCATCCGGCATCCCCTCGAGCCCGTCAAATAGCAGCTGTCCGGGAAGCCGAAGCACTTCCGCTCGGGTGGCTTCCTTCGCGAACGCCTCCCGGGACGCAGCAGCGCTGCCTTCCAGGAAGGTTCGATTGTGTTCGCATTCGAAACCTGGGTCAAGTCGATGCAATGCCCTGAGCCGAGGTGACGACGATCCTCGACTCGAATGCCACCCATCCCCAGATCATCCACATTGAGCAGCAAAAATGGCAGCCCCGGCGAGAGCCCCAGAGGATTGAAGCTGGCGACCCTTGACTCAGACTGGGCGGCTTCGCCAACATGGAGCGACGTTGAGGTATCGGTATTGTTCGGAAGTGATTGGAACGGTGGTGCAGCAGCAGCACACGAGAACGCTCTCGACGAGGATCGCGCTCCATAGGCGCTGGACCGGCGCATGAACCGGACGACGATCAAGCTCGCCGACGGGCGCCAGCTCATCTACTACGACGCGGAGCCCGGTAAGGACCGCAGCGCAGTCGACCGGCGGGTACTCCCACCCGTGTCCACCTCCTCCGAGGTTCGCTACGACCCGCTGCTCGACTCGTGGACGATCGTCGCGAGCCATCGCCAGAACCGGATCTACCTCCCGAGTGCGCAGGATTGTCCGTTCTGCCCCACGCGCGACGGCCACCTGACCGAGATCCCCGCAGACGACTACGACGTCGTGGTGCTCGAGAACCGCTTTCCCTCCCTCTTCGGAGATCAGGTGCTCGACCACGGCGCCGGGCCGGCGGGCGGTTCTGAGTGGAGACAGCCTGGATCGGGGCGCTGCGAGGTGGTGTGCTTCACCTCGAAGCACGACGCCTCGTTCTCCTCACTGTCGCCCGGTCGAGCCGCCCTCGTCCTCGAAGCGTGGACCCAGCGCAGCGCCGAGCTGTCCGAGCTGCCCGCAGTTGAGCAGGTCTTCTGCTTCGAGAACCGCGGCGCAGAAATTGGGGTGACCCAGACACACCCACACGGCCAGATCTACGCCTATCCCTTCGTCACGCCACGGACCCACAGGATGATCGCCAGCGCGACCTCATACCGGGACCGGACCGGGCGCAACCTTTTCGACGACCGACTCGCCCGCGAACAACACGGCGAGCGGGTCGTGGCATCCAGCCCATCGTGGACCGCGTTCGTGCCCTTCGCCGCCCGTTGGCCCTACGAGGTCCACCTCTACCCGAACCGCCCAGCGCCGGACCTGCTCGCACTGGACGACGAGGCTCGTTCAGAGTTCGCCGACCTCTACCTCGATCTGCTCGGCCGTTTCGATCGGCTGTTCGACCGTCCGGCGCCCTACATCTCTGCCTGGCACCAGGCGCCGACGCGAACGGGTCGCGAGCTGTTCGC
Organism: Acidimicrobiaceae bacterium; assembly: GCA_025463965.1. GTDB lineage: Bacteria > Actinomycetota > Acidimicrobiia > Acidimicrobiales > Bog-793 > JAODBN01. The sequence goes on along the minus strand of JAODBN010000344.1, from coordinate 463 downwards.
CTGCCACCTCGAGCTGTTCACTATCCGGCGCACCGACGACAAGCTCAAGTACCTCGCCGGATCGGAGTCCGCGATGGAGGCGTTCGCCAACGACATCGCCCCGGAGGCCGCCGCACAGCGGCTGCGCGAGCTGGCGTCTTGACGATTCGCGGGGTCCCGAGCCAGTCGGTCGCGGAGGTGGTCCCTTACCGGATCACGCGAGAGCACTTGCGCAAGCTGCAGGCGCGACCTGATGCCGAGCTTAGTGAAAACCTTATGCAGGTGGTATTGGACGGTGTGCGGGCTGATAAATAGCTGCCCAGCGATTTCGGCGTTTGAACGGCCGTCGCGGGCGAGCCGGGCAACCTGGGCCTCCCGGACGGTGAGCTGAATGCTGAGATCAGGGACGCGTTTGCGGGCAGTCGCGCCGGTGGCCAGAGTTCGCGTGCGGCGCGCTCGGTGAACCCCTCGGCGCCCATCGCGA
>JAODBN010000343.1 GCA_025463965.1 Acidimicrobiaceae bacterium | reverse complement strand
TCGGCGAGCCACGCGGAGCTCCGCAGCGCGACGAGGCGATCGCTGAGGCTCCGAGCCGAGCGCTGCGGCGCGTCGTCCTCCGGCGCTCGATCCTCCGCTTCAGCGCTGTGGAGCGTTGGGCTGTCCGGCGTCGCAGTCACCGTCGCGTGCGCGCGGTCAGCGGGCTGCGCCGGTCAACTGGCCGGCGGCCCCCGAGACCACGACGTCGGCCTTGTGGAACTCGCGCAGGTTCGCGTAGCCGCACAGCGCCACGGCCTTGCGCAGCGCCCCGAACAGGTTCACCGAGCCGGCCTCTCCGTGCGAGGGGCCGAGGAGGACCTCCTCCAAAGACCCCTTGACCGGGGCCGCGATCCGGGTGCCCCGCGGGAGACGGGCGTGGCCCGCTGCGGAGACCCAGTGACTGCCACGGCCGGGGGCCCCGGCGGTCGCCGCGAGCGGAGCGCCGAGCATCACCGCGTCGGCCCCGCAGGCGAGCGCCTTGGCGACCCCCGCCCCGGACGCCACGCCCTCACCGGCGACCACGTGCACGTAGACGCCAGTTTCCTCCAGGTGGCGTGATCGGGCGCCGGCCGCGTCTGCGATGGCAGTCGCCGCGGGGACCCCGATGCCGAGCACCTGGCCGGTCGTGGAGGCCCCGCCGGAGCCGACGCCGACGATCACCCCGACGGCACCTGTCCGCATCAAGTGGAGCGCTGCCTGGTAAGAGGCGCAGCCGCCGACCAGGACGGGCAGATCGATCTCGCGGATGAAGCGGGCGAGGTCGAGCGTTCCGGCCCCACCTGCCTGTGCCCCCTTGGAGACGTGCTCGGCCGAGACCACGGTGCCCTGCACCACGAGCACGTCGAGCTCGCCCTCCATGGCGGCCGGCGCGAGCGCCTCGGCGCGCTGTGGCGAGAGCGCGCCACAGGTGACTGCCCCGCTGGCTGCAATCTGGCGAACCCGCTCGGTGACGAGATCGGTGCGGACCGGCACGCTGTAGAGCTCCTGCAGGCGGCGGGTCACCGACTCCTGCTCGAGACCGGCGATCTCCTCGAGGAGAGGCTCGGGGTCCTCGTAGCGAGTCCACAGCCCTTCCAGGTCGAGCACGGCAAGACCGCCGAGCCGGTCGATCTCGACGGCGCTCGTCGGGCTCACCACAGCGTCGCTCGGGGCGGCGACGAAGGGCAGCTCGAAACGGAACGCGTCGAGCTGCCACGAGAGGTCAACCTCCGAGGCGTCGCGGGTCCTGCGGGCCGGGACGATCGAGATCTCGTCCAACGAGTAAGCCCTTCGGCCCGACTTCCCGATCCCGATCTCGACGTCCGCCATAGCTTCCCCGCGCCGGTCCGGCGCCGTTCCTAGACCGCCCGACGGGCGCCGGGACCGGGTCAGGCTAGCCCGGCGGCGCCTCCACCTTCGGTTCCTCTTCGCTCGGGTCAGCGCCGCGCCCCTCGCCCATCGGGATCGGCCGCACGGCCTCGAGGGTGACGCCGCCGGGAAGACGATCGCTGCCGCCGACAGGCGCGGAGCCCACTGCCGCCGACGCCAAGACGACCCCGAGAACGAGCACCACCGCCTCGAGCGAGAGCAGCGCCGCGAACCCGAGCGGCGGGCGCCAGCTCGAGTGGACGAGAAAGGAGAAGTCCGGGCCCACCGTTCCCACCGCGTAGCGTCGCAGCGCCTCGAAGAAGGCGCCGAACTGTGCGAGAACGGCGAGCAGGCCGATCACCGCGACGAGGCGACGTCCATGTCGGACGAGCACGCTCTGGCCGACAAGCGCGCCGGCGAGGATCGGCAGGCCCACTGCGAGGGGGAGGGTGTCGCGTCCTTGCCAGGTGTAGCCGTACTTGTGGGCCTGGGACGAGGAGACGAGGACGGGCACGACGACGATCGCCACGGCGAGCACCCCGAGCACCACCGCCTGGCGAAGCCGCGCCACGACCGCGGCCGTGATGGCCAGCAGCGCCACGAGCCCGTACCAGACGACGTAGGTCAACGTCGGAGAGTAGGTGTCGAACCAGCCGAAGACCCCCACCATGTCCTGCAGGTAGAAGTCGTTGTGGGCGAAGGAGACCTCGAGGATCTTCGACTCGGGGACCGGGCCGAGCTTGACGAGGGAGTAGACGGCCGTGGAGTGCTCGCCGACGATCCACGCCACCGCCAGCACCCCGAGGACCACGACCGCCAAGAGCGCCGAGCGGACGGACCGGTGGCGGAAAAGCCCCGAGAGCCGCCGGATGTCCGAGACGCCCACGACGGCGACGGCGGTGAGGGCGAGCCAGAACGGCGACAGGCTTCGGGTCAGCTCGAAGACGCTTGCGGAGACGCCGAGCACCGCGACGAGCCCGGGGGGAGGGTCGTCGAGGTGCTCGAGCACGAGCACCGACGCCGCGGTCCAGGTGCAGATCGCCGCGGAGATCTCGAGACCGCTCGGGTTCACCACCCCGCCGATGAAGAGCACCATCGGCGTGGCGGCGACGACCACGCCGGCGAGCACCAGGCGGCTGCGCGACCAGGTGAATGCCACCATCACCGCCAGGCCGATGAAGACCGAGCACAGCAGCGCCGACATCAGCCGCATGAGGTAGATGGCCCAGTCCCCCACGCCGAGGAGCGACGGAAGGCCGACGATCGCGTAGTAGAGCGGGGGGTAGCGCGCGACGTAGATCCACGCACCTTCCGCCGTCGTGCCGCCGACGAGCTTCGGGGCACAGCTCGCGGGTACCGCGGGCTTGTGGTGGTAGCAGGTGGGGATGCTCCGGTTCGCCGACGACGCGTAGAAGTCGGGGATCGTCACCTGGCCGAACGCTTCTTGGGTGGCCCCGGCGAAATTACCGAGCAGCTGGCCGCGTACCACCGCAGCGGCCTTGGCCACGTGCGCCGGCTCGTCGGGGGCCGCGTAGAGCGGGGTGGCGAAGCTCCAAAGCGCCATCGCCACGAACGACAGCAGTGCGCCGATCAGGAACACCCGCCCCGCAGTAGCGCGCCGTGCCCGGAGTGGCTCGGTTGTGCTGCGCGTGTGCGTCGGGACCAGCTCCCCTCGAGCTCGGACCGCCGAATGAGGCGGGCGCCGCGTAGCGGCGACGGGGCAGCGTAATGGAGGCTTCGTCAGGGGTTGGGGAACACCTGGTCATCTGTGGCGGACATCAGCTCCAACAGCGACCACAAGATCGTGCCGGTCACTCCCCACACGAGGTCTTCTCCGAGCGCCGGGACGGCGAAGAAGCGCACCGAGTGCTCCTCGGGAACGGACCAGCGCTCCTCCCAGGCGACGCCCTCGACGAGGAGGGCGGCGAGCGGCACCTCGAGGACCGCGTCGACCTCGTCAGGGTTCACCTCGAGATCGAAGCCCCCGCGAACAAGCGCCACGAAGGGCTGGATGGGACGAGCCGAGCGCGGGGTGGCGACCGCAGGGAGCACCCCGATGACCTCGGCGGTCGTGAGGTCTAGGCCGATCTCCTCCTGCGTCTCGCGCAACGCCGCCAAGAGCGGCGCCTCTCCTGGCTCCACGTGGCCGCCCGGCAAGGCGACGTGGCCCGGGTCGCGAGCGAGGTGCGCGGCCCGGCGGATCAGCAGCGCGGTCGCCTCCCCCTCGACTTCGTGCAGGGCAAGCAGGACCGCCGCTCCAGCCGCGTCTTTTTCTTCCGGCGAGGGCGCCGACAGGGCGGCGAGCGCCTCGACCTCGGGGCTGCCTGCGCGAAAGGCCGCACGCACGCGGTCGAGGCCGATACCGACGCGGGCCGCCGGGGGGAGGGCGGACCACGACAGGGCCGTTCCGGGCTGGACGCTCGGTGGCCGGGGAACCGACTGGCGGTACCGCTGGGCCATCTCGGGAGCGTACCGAGCGCCCGCCGACAGCGGCGACCGTACGCGACGAGGGGACGGGCGCTCGCCCGTCCCCTCTCGTGTTCATCGCGCTGGGGCGGAGGCCCCAGCTGCCAGCGAGCTGGCTACATCATCCCCATTCCGCCACCGGGGCCACCGGGAGCGGCCTGGCCCTGCTTCTCCGGCTTGTCGGCGACGAGTGCTTCGGTGGTGAGCAGCAGGGCTGCGATCGACGCCGCGTTCTGCAGCGCCGAGCGGGTCACCTTGGCCGGGTCGATGACGCCTTCCTTCACGAGGTCGACCAGCTGGCCGGTGGAGGCGTTGAGACCCACCGTGCCCTCGGCCGCCTCGACGGCGCGCACCTCGACCGAGCCCTCGAGCCCGGCGTTGAGGGCGATCCACTTCAGGGGCTCCTCGACGGCCCTGGCAACCGCCAGGGCGCCGGTCGCCTCGTCGCCGGTGAGCTCGCCAGCCACCTTGCGGATGGCGGGCCGGGTGCGCAGAAGCGCCGTGCCGCCACCGGGGACGATGCCCTCCTCGATGGCCGCGCGGGTCGCGGACAGGGCGTCCTCGATCCGGTGCTTCTTCTCCTTGAGCTCCACCTCGGTGGCCGCGCCGACGCGCACGACGGCGACGCCACCGGCCAACTTGGCAAGGCGCTCCTGGAGCTTCTCGCGGTCCCAGTCGGAGTCGGTGTCCTCGATCTCGCGCCGGATCTGGGCGATCCGTCCCTTGACCTCGTCGGGGTTGCCGGATCCGTCAACGACGGTGGTCTCGTCCTTGGTCACGACGACACGCCGGGCACGCCCGAGCAGGTCGACGGTCGCCGCGTCGAGCTTGAGGCCGACCTCTTCAGAGATGACCTGGGCACCGGTGAGGACCGCGATGTCACCGAGCATGGCCTTGCGGCGCTCGCCGAAGCCGGGGGCCTTCACGGCAACCGAGTTGAAGGTGCCGCGGATCTTGTTGACGACCAGCGTGGCGAGGGCCTCGCCCTCGACGTCCTCGGCGATCACGAGCAGGGGCTTGCCCGTCTGCATGATCTTCTCGAGCAGGGGCACGAGGTCGTGCACCGCGCTGATCTTCTGGGTGGTGACGAGGATGTAGGGGTCGTCGAGGACGGCCTCTTGGCGCTCGGGGTCGGTCACGAAGTACGGAGACAGGTAGCCCTTGTCGAACTGCATGCCCTCGGTGAAGTCGAGCTCGAGGCCGAAGGTGTTCGACTCCTCGACAGTGACCGTGCCGTCCTTGCCCACCTTGTCGATGGCGTCGGCCAGCACTTCGCCGATGGAGGCGTCGGCCGCCGAGATGGCCGCGATCTGGGCGATCTCGTGGCGACCCTCGATCTCCTTGGACTGCAATCGGATCGACTCGACCGCGGCGGCGACGGCCTTCTCGATGCCGCGCTTGAGCGACATCGGGTTGGCGCCGGCGGCGACGTTGCGAAGGCCCTCACGGACCAGCGCCTGGGCGAGCACCGTCGCCGTCGTGGTGCCGTCACCGGCTACGTCGTTGGTCTTGGTTGCGACCTCACGGACGAGCTGGGCTCCCATGTTCTCGAAGGGGTCCTCGAGCTCGATCTCCTTGGCGATGGTCACACCGTCGTTGGTAATCGTCGGGGCGCCGAACTTCTTGTCCAGCACCACGTTGCGCCCGAGCGGGCCGAGGGTCACCTTCACGGTGTCGGCCAGCTTGTTGACGCCGGCCTCGAGGCCGCGCCGAGCCGTCTCGTCAAAGCGGAGCATCTTCGCCATCAGGCACCGACCTTCGCCAGCACGTCACGGCTGGAGAGGATCAACAGGTCCTCCCCGTCGATGGTGATCTCGGTTCCGCCGTACTTGGAGTAGACGACCTTGTCGCCGACGCTCACGTCGAGCGGAATGAGCTCACCGCTGTTCTCGGCCCGGCGACCCGGACCGACGGCGAGCACTTCACCCTGCTGTGGCTTCTCCTTGGCGGTGTCGGGGATGACGAGGCCCGAAGCCGTCGTCTCCTCAGCCTCGCTCGGGCGAACGACGATGCGGTCGTCCAGCGGCTGCAGCTTCATCTCCGATGCCTCCTGTAGCGTTTCGGCTGCCCTAGGCAGCACTGTGGCGGTCTTCGCCCCGGTAGGGCCGCGGCTGCGGCCGCCTCCCGGCATTGGCACTCTAACCCTGCGAGTGCCAACCCTATCGCCGCGGCGCCCAGCAGGCAACCGCGCAAGCCGGCGAAGAGCACGTCGCCGGCCCTAGGCGATCAGGCGGCCCCGGGGAACGCCAATGATGGCACGGCGCCTGCATCCAGCGCGCTCGGGCCGTCCCGTCGCAGGCGCGCATAGCCCGCAGCAGCGATCATCGCGGCGTTGTCGGTGCACATCGCCCGTGAGGGAAGGTAGGACCGCAGCCCCGCCGCGCTGGCCGCGGCGGCCGCTCGCTCGCGAAGTGGGCCGTTGGCGGCGACGCCACCGGCCAGGCACAGCGAGCGCGCTCCGGTCGCCTGCGCGGCCTTCATCGCCTTGTGCACGAGCACCTCCACCACCGCCTCTTGGAACGAGGCCGCGACGTCCTCGGTCCTGACCTCGGGATGGGCCCGGACGTGGGTCACCACCGCCGTCTTGAGGCCCGAGAACGAGCAGTCGAGGCCCTCGTCCCACATCGGTCGGGGAAAGGCGATCGCCCGGGGATCCCCCGCTCTCGCCGCAGCCTCGACGGCGGGGCCGCCCGGATAGCCGAGGCCGAGGTAGCGCGCGACCTTGTCGAAGGCCTCGCCCGCTGCATCGTCGACGGTCCCGCCGAGCAGGCGGTAGTGCCCTGGCTCGTCGAGGCGCACGAGGAGAGTGTGGCCGCCGGACACGAGCAGCACGACCGCCGGGGTCGGAAGGTTCGGCTCCTCCAACAGCGACGCGTACAGATGGCCCTCGAGATGGTTCACCCCGACGAAGGGGACGCCCCAGGAAAGCGCGAGGGACTTCGCCATCGAGACACCGACGAGCAGCGAGCCCACGAGGCCTGGGCCCACGGTCGCCGCCACCGCCTCGAGGCCCGGCGGCCGCCGCCCGCTGTCCGGCGTGGCGAGGCCGGCCCGCGCGAGCGCCTCGGCAACGACCGGCACGATCAGCTCCAGGTGGGCGCGACTGGCGATCTCGGGCACGACGCCACCGAAGCGGGCGTGCAGGTCCACCTGGCTGGACACGACCGAGGACCGCACGGTGCGGCCGCCCTCGACGACGGCCGCCGCGGTCTCATCGCACGAGCTCTCGATCGCCAGCACCAGGCCTTCGTTCGGCACCACGCTCATCGGCCGTCGTTGCTCTCGCCCGCGCTCTCGTGGCGCAGTGCCTTCTCCAAGAGCGCGTCGATTCGTTCGCCGTACTCCTCGCTGTCGACGTCGTGCGCCCACATGACGAGCCCGTCCTCGTTCACCTCGGCGTAGTAGTTCTTGCGGATCCCCGCCGGCGCGAAGCCGAACGCCCGGTACATCTCCTGGGCGCCGGTGTTCGACATTCTCACCTCCAAGGTGAGCGAGGTCGCCCCCCGGGCGCGCGCTTCGGTGGCAACGGCGTGCAGGAGCCGGGTCCCCACCCCGCGTCGGTGCCAGGTGGGTGCGACCCCGATGGTCGTGACGTGGCCCTCCCCGGCGATCAGCATGCAACCCGCGTAGCCCACGACCTCGCCCTCGGAGAGCGCCACGAAGTACGCCCGCGTCTCGGGCTGGGCGAGCTCGCTCAGGTACAGCGCCGGGCTCCACGGGCGGGGGAACACCTGCTCCTCGATCGCCACCACCGAGCGGACGTGGCGTCGGCGCATCCGGGACACCTCGACGACGGCGCGCGGGCGCGGGTCGGGGACGCTCGGCTCGCCGTGGCGGCGTAGGTGGAACGCCACCTCAGGCGCGTCCCACCGGCGCGACGGCGGCCCCGTTGTCTCGCCGAGCCGCCGGCGCCTGCTCGTCGTGGCGGGTCGTCCAGTTGATCCGGACGTCCGCCTCCCGCAGATAGCACGGCGCCGCCTCGGCCGGCGGCACGACCGCGCCGGCGGCCAGGCGCTCTAGGCCGAGCGTGGCGAGCGCCGCCACCGGCGGTGCCCCCAGCTCGTCGCCGCACAGCTCGGGCTCGCGTCCGCCGAGCTCGACGACGGCCTTGGCGATCGACTCCCCGTAGCGACGCGCCCCGTCGCCTGCGAGCAGCACCGGCTGCTCGCAAGAAGCGAGCGCGACCGCCAGCTGCTCGAGCGTGCCCGCCACCGGATCAGGAAGCGACCCCGCCGACAGCGCCTGGCTGGAGGCAGGCCGGCGAGGGTCTGCCGGGACCGAGTAGAGCGCCCAGGCGAGCTGGCCCCGGCGCAGATCCACGACGGCGGCCACTGCGCCGGCCCGCAGGCGCGCGGCATGCAGCAGCACGTCCGTGCTGCGCAGCGCGACCAGCGGGACCCCGAGCGCGAAGCCGAGGCCCTTGGCCGCGGCGAGGCCGACCCGGATGCCCGTGAACAGTCCCGGGCCGACGTCCACGGCCACCGCCTCGATCTCGGCGAGCGCCACTCCCGCGCGGCCGGTCACCTCGAGGATCAACGGGTGCAGGGTCTCGGCGTGCCGGCGTCCCGGGCGAACGGTCGCGACCGACGCGATCCCCCCGGAGCCGGCCACGGCCACCCCCACCTCGATCGTGGCGGTCTCGATGGCGAGGAGGCTCACGAGCGGCCCTGCTCGCTGGCGAAAGATGCGGCCAGGTGCGCCATCCGTGGTGCGAAGCGACCGCTCGGGTCCTCGATCTCGACGAGGCGAGCGTCCCCGGCGAGCTCGCCGGGCTCCGACAGCGACAGCACGAGCGCCTCGTGCCCGAGAAGGGGCGCGACGGCCTCCCCCCACTCGACGACGACGATCCCCCCGTCGTCGAGGACCTCCTCGAGGGCGAGGTCCATCACCTCCTCGAGCCGGTCGAGGCGCCAGCAGTCGACGTGAGCCACCGGCGGATCGCTCGCGTAGGTCCGCACGAGGGTGAAGGTCGGGCTGGTCACCTCTTCCTCGCCGCCGAGCTCGCGCACGAGGCCCTTGGTGAGGGTGGTCTTCCCGGCTCCGAGCCCCCCGGACAAGATGAGCAGCTCCCCGGGACGAAGCGCCCGGCCGAGCAGCGCACCGAGGGCCCGGGTGTCCGCCGCGCTGCGACTCTCCAGCCGCCAGCGGGCCGTTACACGGCCCTCGGGCGCCGGTTCGATCCCCGTGCTCAATCCGAGCCCCCGAGCGCCTGGCCGGCTGAGCCAGAGGGATCCCCGAGCGCGAGCTTGGCGCGCACGAAATCCGCGCGCATCTGGGCGAGCACGGCACCACCGCCACGGAGCGCCGCGGCGGGGTGGAAAGTCGGCACGAGGGCCGCGTCCCCGAAGGGATGAACCCGTCCGCGCAGCTTGGTGATGCCCTCGCTCGTGCGCAGCAGGGAGCGAGAGGCGAAGTTGCCGAGGGTGATCACGACGCGGGGCCCGATCTCGGCGAGCTGGCCCGACAAGAAGTGGTGGCACGCCGCCACCTCGGCCGGCTCTGGGTCCCGGTTGCCGGGCGGGCGGCACTTCACGACGTTGGCGATGTAGCACTCCGAGCGCCTCATCCCGAGCTCCTCGGTGATGAGGCGGTTGAGCAGCTGGCCGGAGCGGCCGACGAAGGGTTCGCCTGCGAGGTCCTCCTCACGCCCGGGGCCCTCGCCCACGAACATGATGCGCGCCCGCGGATCACCCACGCCGAAGACGACGTTGCTTCGCGAAGACGCAAGGGGGCAGGCGACACAGCCCCTGGCCTCGCGCTCGAGCGCTACCAGCGAGGGCACGAAGGCATGCTAACGCCGGTCCCCACGGACACCCTTGGGACGCGAGGCCCGATCCCGCAGAGGACCTCGTAGGCGATCGTCCCCAGCCGCTCAGCCCACTCCTCGGCGGTGATCTCCTCGCTGCCCTGACGGCCGATGAGGACGGCCTCGTCGCCCACGGCGACGTCGCCGTCGGGCCCGCAGTCCACGAGCAGCTGGTCCATCGTCACGGTCCCGGCGATCGGACGGCGACGGCCGCCGAGGAGCACCTCGCCCCCGGGATACAGCCGTCGAGAGACCCCGTCGTGGTAGCCGAGCGGGAGCACGGCCACCCGCGAGTCGCGCGGCAGGCGATAGGCGCGCCCGTAGCTCGTCGCCTCCCCCGCCTCGAGCTCCCGGACGAGATGCACCCGGGCCTTCAACGACAGCACCGGCGAGAGTGCCTCCCCGGGGAGCTGCGCCTCGAGGAGCGGTCCCGTCTCGGGCGAGGGGAGATGCCCGTACAGGGCGATCCCGCAGCGGACGAGATCGAGGCGCGCCGCGCGATGCGCGATGGCTCCGGCGGAGTTCGCCGCGTGCAGCGTCGGAACCTCGATCCCGGCCGCTTCCAGCTCCTTGCGCACCGCAGCGAGCCGGTCGAGCTGCAGCTCGGTGAACGGGTCGTCGGGCTTGTCGGCCACCGCCAGGT
>JAODBN010000312.1 GCA_025463965.1 Acidimicrobiaceae bacterium | reverse complement strand
TCGATCACCTTGAACGGCGCATTCGCCTCCGCGGACGGCGGCCAGATCTGGATGGCGGCGCGGGCTGGGTTCTTCAAGCAGCAGGGCATCACCAATGTCAACATGCTGAACACGAGCCTCGGAGGTGCCGCCCAGGCGGCGCTGCTCCTTTCGGGGGCGTCGCAATTTGTCGAGGCCGGTGCCTCCTCCCTTCTCGCCGCCGACCAGGTCGGCGGTTCGGTCCGGGCGATCGCCGCTCTCGACTACGGATCGACCGAAGAGGTGGCGATCACGCAGACTGCCGCCAACGCTCACCACATCCCGGCCACGGCGGCGAACGCCGCTCAGGCGAAGGCTCAGCTCCTTGCGCTGCGCGGTTCGCACCTCAACATCGCGGTGACGACCACCAGCTCGGACGCGGTCACCTGGTTCGGAGCCGAGCTCAAGATGAACGGCCTGACGTTCGACACGACGCCGAGTGGATCCGCCGACGTCAACCTCGTCCCGATCGGTTCACCTGCGACGGCATTCGCTGCTGTCACAGCAGGAAGGGAGGATGGCATTGCGCTCACGCCGCCATATACCGTCGTCACCTCGCCGCCGACGATCACCATTCCGGTGCACCTGCTTCCACCAGCCAACCAGGCGGTGTGGGGCGTGGTGTGCGTCGACCAGTCGTTCATCACCCAGCATGGCGATGTGGTCCAGGCCTTCATGAACGCACTTGTTGAGGCGAACCACTTCGCCAAGCTGCACCCGCAGCACGCCTACAAGCTCTACACCGACATGATGACTGCATCAGGCATCACGAGCCCCGAGGAGATCCAGTACCTGTGGGCCGCCAACCACGTCGAGTGGCTCAACCTGATCCCGACCAAGAGCGGCTTCACCAAGCTGGTGACGTTGATCAATACGACCGGGATCACCTCGATTTCGGTGCCCTTCACGACCTTCGTCAATAACAAGTTCGCCATCAACGCCTACAAGAACAACGGTCTGGCGGTTCCGACGACCACCTGATCCTCTGAACTGAGGAAAAGCCGTGCGTCGATTCCCGATCCGGTGTGGTTCGGGCATCGTCGCGCTTGCCATCACAGCGAGGTGAGGCGAGCGACCTATCTGGTCAGCAGTGTCGGATCGCGACCCGCCAGCTGTTGGTACAGGGCCGCGGTTTTCGGGTGGACGCCTCGCAACGGGTCACCGTCGATTTCGAGCACAAGGGCGAGGTGACGAAGGATCGCTTCGACCCCAGCCCGATTTCCTGCAGCGTCCGCAGAGCGCATCAACAACCGGTGCAACCGTTCATCCCAGGGAGCGGCGCGCAGCGCCATCTGTGCAGCCCACGATGCCTCCATGGGCTCGTCGCTCTCGAGCGCGTGGGCACCGTAGCGCAATGCGCACGTCACGATCGCCTGCTCGATCTCGGCGGTGAAGCCCTCGAGGGCGGTCCATTGGCCCTGTTGCAGGTCGTCAAATGGTCTGCCCCGGACCAGCGCCAGAGCCTCTCGCCAGGAGCTCGCCGAGCCCGATGGGGCACCGAGCCGGACGAACTGCTCCCAGTCGGTGGTCGTATCTGCCAGGAGATGGCGGTCCCCGCTGCGACGTAGCCGTGGCCGCTCATCGGGCGCGAAGCCAAGGGCTCGCCGGGCCTCAGAAAGGCGGTTGGCGACGGTCTGGCTCGGCACCCGGCGCTCCGGCCACAGCGCCGTCGTCCAGGCTCGTGAGGTGGCCCCCCGTGGGTGCATGGCCAGATAGACGACGAGCTCGGTGAGCTTCGGACGGTGCGCGAGCGGTCCTTCGACGCCGGCAATCTCGATTGGGCCAAGGACCGCGACCTCGAGCGGTCGTTGTTCGGTCGGCTCCTCGAGGCAGCGGGTTTGAACGCCGTTTCGTGCCGGCGTGAAGACTGCGTTCGTGGCGGGTGGATCGGTGGCAACGATCACCAGTCCGGCCTCCGCACATGAGCCACGAACGACGACAGCGAGGTCGCAGCGCCCGTTGGCGGCGGCCATAAGCTGGGACGCGGTCTCTGCGAATGCTGGCATCGACTCCTCGAGCACAATGAGGATTGGGCCGCCGTCCGATCGCGAAAGGTGACGGGCGAGGAAGTCTCTCGGCAGTGAGGGAGCGCCGATCTCGATGCCGTCGAGGTGAACGACGGTTGCGGCCGGCGTCTCGGGCTGGCGAGCCTCGGAGATGAAGCCCTCGATGAGGGCATGGGTCGCGTCCGGCGATCCGATGACCGATGTGACCTTTGCGGCGAGGAGATCAGCGAGCAGGTAGCTCCCACCCGCCTGGCGGACGGTCACGAGCAGCTGCCCGCCCGGGGAATGCGAATCTCGCTCGCCGGAGGACCGCTCCGGCCAACCGGTGCCGGCTTGGCCAGGGCGCCCTTCGTGCAGGATGGGGTTCGACGAGGCAGCGGGGAGGACCGCCCGATCGACTGATCGCGGGTGTGATGCCCCGCCTTGCTGGGACCAGCTCCGGACGTCCAATTCGCCTCCTTGTTCTCCGAGATGTTGACCGGAGCCTGTCCCTCTGAATTACCGGCTGTTCTACCGCTGAATGCCGCTTCTCGCCAGCCGAAATCCCCCTATTTTTGACTGGGAAACCGCCTCCGACCTCGGATCGGATAGAAGGGGGGTCCTGCTATACTTCCAGCGGGTTGGTTCGTCGGTAGTTCGTCGGAGAACGTGGGCTTACGCCCACGTTCTTGATTTTTTGGCACCGGTCACCAGCCAGACGGTGAGA
>JAODBN010000309.1 GCA_025463965.1 Acidimicrobiaceae bacterium | reverse complement strand
TCCAGCGAGACGTCGTCGAGCGCCCGATTGCCTCCCGGGAACGTCTTCTCCACATGCTTGATCTCAATGTGTTCAGGCACGGGCACCGCCTCCGATCCTGCGCCATCCGCGTGGCGCGAGCAGCCGGTAGGCGCCGAGGACGACCCCGACCGCGACGAGCGCGATGAGCGCTGCGGTGACCGCTTGGGCCATTCCCACGCCAAAGTGATAGTTGCCGAGGTTGGTCTCGATGTCGACCGACGCCGGAGGAGAGCCCGGCGCATAAAGCAGTTGGGAGATCGGCAGTTCCAAGAAGACCCCGGTGAAGGTGAGCAGCCACGCCATCACGAGCGGTTTGGAGACGACCGGCAGCACACCGCGCAGCCATGCCGACAGCGCGCCCGCCCCGTGGGCACGCGCCGCGTCGTGAAGCGAGGTCTGCACCTGGGAGACGGCACCGACGAGGACGCGTGCGTTGGTCGGCAGGCTCGAGGCCACGTAGCCGACGATCAACAGCGTGGTCGTCTGGTAGATGTTGACGCCGATCTTCGAGAGAAAGGGCAGGTTGTACGCAAAGATGTAGCCAGCGGCGAACACCACGCTCGGCAGCGCCACCGCCGCCAGCAGCAGGAAGTCCAGCACCTTGGTGGACTTGGAACGCCGCTTGGACAAGAGGCGAGCGGCAATGAACCCTCCGACGACGGTGATCGACGCGGTTACGAGCCCGTATGCGAGCGAGCGAAGCAGCGGCCCGGCGAGCCCGGAGCTCGTGAAGACCTGGCGGTAGTTCGAGAACGTCAAGTTGAGCGAGGCGCCGAAGTCGGCGAGGAGCGACGAGGACACGGCGCCGAAGGCCGGCACCCCGATGGCGAGCAGGTAGAACAGGCCGAGACCTGAAAGCACAAGGGCCATGGCGCGCCTCGTGAGAGGCTTTCGCTGCACCTGGCGAGTCCTTCCCGACAACACCGCGTACGAGCGTCCGCGCAACGCTCGCGCCTGCACGGTGAGCGGGATCGCCACCGACGCGACGAGCAGCCAGCCGAGGGCCGCCGCGGCGGGGAAGCTCGGCGGGAAGTTTCCGATCGCCTGGTAGAGCTGATAGGTCGCGAGCGTGAAGTGCGAGCTGTAGGCGAGCGTCGCCGCCACGCCGAAGTCGCTGATCGATTCGGCGAAGCCGATGGCGATGGCGGACCAGATCGCGGGGGCCAGGATCGGCGCTACGAGGCGGATCGCCCCCATCCTCGTGGCCCCGTGGGTGCGGGCCGCATCCTCGAACTCCTCACCGAGGCCGTTCAGCGAAGCGGTGACGGCAAGGTAGGCGAAAGGCACCGAACGAAGCCCCAGCAGCATCACGACGCCGAACGGTCCCATCACGAGGTGGGTCTCCCACGCGGCCCCGATCCCCAGCCGGTATAGGAACCCGTCCGGCTGCACGAGCCGCTCCCAGCCAAGCGAGGGGATCCACGACGGAAGGAGCAGGACGAGCCACATCGCGCCAGAGAAGAGGCGCCGGGCCGGAACGTCGGTGCGATGCAGGACCCAGGCGATGGGGAATCCCACCGTGAGCCCGATCACCGCGGCAGCGCTCGACACCCAGATCGAGTTCAGGATCGAGACCCCGACGTTCCCCGAGAGCAGGCCGCGCAGGTAGGTGAGGGTGAACCATTGGCTGCCCTGGCTGAAGAGGCGGGGTGAGATCGCCAGTCCGAGAAAGCACGCGCACGGCGCCAGGATGGCGAAGCCGAGCACCAGCCACAACAGCGGCTGGCCGGCGCGACGGCTGGTGTTGGCGGCGCGAGACAGGAATGGGACCCGGGCCCGGAATAGGCCCGACACCGCTCCGGCCCCGCGACCCGGTCGCAGCGCGACCGGATCGCGGGAGACGGTGGTCATGATGGGTGAATCAGCGGGTCTCGTCCGTTACTGCACGACGTTGGCGGTGAACCAGGAGTTGACGGAGTTCTCAAGCGAGCCCCACTTGTAGGGGTCGATCGACTGGAGCACCGAAGCGGGCGGCAGGGCAGGAAGGGCCTTGCGGGGGGCGACGCTTTGGAGCACCGGGTAATAGAGCGAGTCCCCAGTGGGGTCGCCGAACTGCATCTCCTTTTGGCCTGCGCTGGACAGCACGTACTGCTCGAACATCTTCGCCTCGGCCTGCTCAGCGGCCGGTGCCTTGGAATCGATGCCCATCACGCTCGGCAGCAGGGTCGCCGGCTTGAGGTAGATCACCTTGAGCTTCTTGTCGGTGAAGGTGGCGCCGACGGCCGCCGAGCTCTGCACGAGGGCGAGCTCGATCTGGCCCGAGGCGAGGGCGGCGAGCGTCGGGCCGTTCGTCGGGTTGATCACGAGGCCGTTCGCCTTCAGCTTGGAGAAGAACGACTCACCCTTGGCCACGCCGCCGAAGTAGTTCATCATCCCGGCGATCAGCGGGTAGGTCGGTCCCGACTGGCTGGGATCGTCCATGCCGACCTTGCCCTTCCACGCGGGGGTCAGCAACTGCTGCCACGAGGTGGGAGGGCTCTTCACCTTGGTCGAGTCGTACACGACAGCGGCGACCAGCGTCGTCCCGGAGGGCGTGTAGCTCTTGTCCTTGGGGAGCGACGCCGTGCCGACGGCGTTCCACGTGACGTTGGGCTCCCAGTTTCGAAGGAGCAGGCCCTGCTG
Source organism: Acidimicrobiaceae bacterium (assembly GCA_025463965.1). Taxonomy (GTDB): domain Bacteria; phylum Actinomycetota; class Acidimicrobiia; order Acidimicrobiales; family Bog-793; genus JAODBN01. The sequence continues at coordinate 3,790 of JAODBN010000309.1, read as the reverse complement.
GTCGAGGGAGGCGAACGCGGTCGCACCGTCGACCCACAACAGCCCCCACTTCGGGTTGTTCTTGGACGCCTCGATCTGGGTGAGCAGCGGTCCGGTCGAATTGTCGTCGAGCTGCACCGGGATGTGGAACTTCTTCGAGAAGGTGGAAGTCACGAGCTTGTCGTAGCCCTGGGCCGAGTAGACGACGAGGGGAACGACCTTGGCGTGAGGCGCGCGGGCGGCCGTGGCCGTGCCGGCGATCAGGCCGACCGCGCTTGCAGCGACCGATCCGGCCACGATGACCGCGGAGCCGCGCCGGAAGCGCCGCACCGCAGGGTTCGGGGTGGAGCTAAGGGAAGGGGGCACGCAGGGATTCCTCTCGTCCGTCATGGGGGACTTCTAACGACGGTTACGGAGCCTAGGAATCGACCGTTACGCCCCCGCGACCTCTAGGGGACGCCAGTCTGAACGTTCGGAGAACGCCTGCGGTCCTCCAGATGGCCTTCCGCGCGGCTCGGCGGCCTACAACGCTCGCCGGGTGTTTCAAAGGCTGGAAGCGCCGTCGCCCTCTTCTGCGTAGACCCTGGTCGCGTACTCCTCGAGGGCGCGCTCACAGCCGCCAACGGCCTCGGTCGCCGACGTGAAGCCCTTCGCGCCGAAGGCATCGCGGCCCTTGATCCGCTCCAGCCACCCCTTCAGCTTCGCGAGGTCGACGTCGTTCTCCTCGAGCTCGGCGTAGGTGAAGTGCTCCGCCTCGTACTCCTTGTGGATCTGGCGGAGAAAGCCCGCGCAGCGGTCGACGATCTCGTCGTACTCGTCGTCTCGCGCCGAGTTGAACAGCTCGAGCAGCGACGCCTGGCCGGCGAGCAGCGCCGAGTCGAACAAGAAGGCGGACCCTCCGAGCTCGATGATCTCGGCCCGAAGGCTGCGCAGCGCCCGCTCGGCGGACGGGGTGCTCGGCAGCGCAGCTGCCGAGTTCTGGACGTAGATGGCGCCGAGCCCCTTGATCTTTCGCCAGACCCCGGCCCGCAGGCGCGTCGGCTCGCTCGGGATCCGGTAGACGAGGAGCAGCCAGCGGTTCCCCAAGTCTCCTGCCCGGTGATCGACCCCCTTGCTCACCGCCCCACTATGGCGCTGCATCGGCCGAGATGTGAGGGTCCGCTACTCGAGGCGGGTCGAGAGGCGCAGCGAGGTCCAGCTGGCGTCGGCCGACCAGCCGCCGTCGACTGGCAGAGCGACCCCGTTAACGAAGTCGCTGCGGGCCGGATCGAGGAGGAAGGAGACCACGCTCGCCACGTCCGCCGGGCTGGCAAACCGAGCGAGCGGCACCTGCTCGGTGATGTCGGTGTCGCGGTAAGCGCCGCTCGCCTGGTCCTCGAGGTCCATCTCCGTCTTGATCCAGCCCGGGCAGACGGCGTTCACCCGCACACCTCGGCCGCCCCACTCCGCGGCGAGCGTCGCCGTCAGCCCGATCAGCCCGTGCTTGGAGGAGTTGTAGGCGGCGCGATGCGACACGGCGCGTATGCCGGCGATGGACGCCACGTTGACGATCGCCCCGCGGCGCGCGCTCAACATCAGCGGTCCGAGGTGGCGACAGCACAGGAACGGACCGGTGAGATTGACCTCGATGACCCGGCGCCACTGCTCGCTCGTGGTCGACTCGGCGGGAGCAAGAAGCGAGACGCCGGCGTTGTTCACCAGCGCGTCCAGGCGCCCGAAGCGCTCGAGCACCGCGCCGGCCAGACCCTCGACGCCTTCGTCCGAGGAGACGTCGGTCGGGTAGCTCAGCACAGGCACCCCGCGCTCCTCCATCTCGGCGGCCACCTCCTCGAGATCAGCGAGGTCGACGAGCACAAGGGAGTAGCCCTCCTCGGCGAGTGTCGACGCGATGACTCGCCCGAGCCCTCGTGCCGCTCCTGTCACCACCGCTACCGGCCTAGAGCTCTCCATGAAGCGAGTCTGCCAGCACGGGTCGCCGTGCGGGCATGGCGACTACGACCTCCCGGCCGAAGGCAGTGAGCCGCCGGACGGCAAGGCACGGACGCCGGCGGTCCGAGCCTGTGAGATCTTGTTCCATGGACGACGTGGCGACCAGCCGAGCGGGAGCGCCGCCGGACGCGGTGCGGGTGCTCACTTGCGATCTTCGCCTGGAGATCGTCGAGGCGGCCGAGCTCGTCTTCCAGGTCAGCGCGTCGGCGACCGCCGGGCGTCTTCTCGAGGAGCGATTCGAGGTCCTCTCGGACGACGGCTCCTCGCCGGCAATCACCGAGCTGAGCGGACCGCACGGCACAAGGACGCACGTCGTGTTGGCGAGGCCGGGATCTCTCACCGTCGCCTACCGCTCCGATATCGACGTCCGCGGCGCCCAGTCTCCGGCGCAGGCTGGAGGCGGCTCGGCTGGCGCGAACAGCGTGGGAGCGCTCGAGTACGAGCGCCAGGTCTATCTGCGACCGAGCCGCTACTGCCCGAGCGACCACCTCGTCGGCTTTGCCGTCGCCGAGTTCGGAACCGGCCCGAAGGTCGGCGAGCGGGTGATCGCCATCACGGACTGGATACGTGAGCGCATCGGCTACGTCCCCGGGTCGAGCACCGTGCACGACTCCGCCGAGCACACCTTGCTCACGGCCGCCGGGACCTGTCGGGACTTCGCCCATCTCGGCGTGGCGCTGTGCCGGGCGACCGGCGTGCCGGCCCGATTCGTCGCCGTCTACGCCCCGGGCCTGTCGCCGATGGACTTCCATGCGGTGTTCGAGGCGTTCGAGGATGGAAGGTGGCGGGTGCACGACGCCACCGGGCTCGCGCCACGCTCCTCGCTCGTGCGCATCGCCACGGGCCGGGACGCCGCCGATACTGCATTTCTGGCCGTCACCCAGGGGATCGCCGATCTGCGATGCGTCGAGGTCTCCGCCACAGTTGGCGGCAGACTTCCGAGCGACGACCCGTCGGTCGCGGTCGAGCTCGCATGAGGCTGGCAGCACCGGGCGGCCATCGTGCACGCAGGCGAGACGCTCCCGACCACGCCGAGGTGAGCGACCGCTCGATCCCGCCCGGATTCGCCGGGATGCACAAATTGGTAGCGGTTCGCCCGGATTGCGGCGCAATGGTGCATGCTCCAGGAAGCAACGACGAAGCGGCTCCCGCAAAGCGTCCTTGCGGTCTGCAGGGCGCCCCGAGGCACGATCGAGGTGCCGAGCATCCGGCTAGTCGACAACTGGACACGGCTTGCGACCGGTCGCTCCGTGCTCGCCCCCTGGCGCGCTAAGACGGCCGCCTCTCGCGGCGCGCGTGTCACCACCGACCTTGTCCGCCCGCTGGTCGTAGGGTTCTGGTCGAGAGCGAGGGAGCAAGTGATGACCGAGGACTCGACTGTGCTGTTCGTTGGCCTGTACGCATCGAAGGCCGACGCCGAGGCCGACTACGACGCCATCAAGACGCTCGACCATGCCGGCGAGGTCCGCCTGTTCGATGCCGCGATCATCACGAAGGGCCCCGACGGAAGGGTGCGGTTGAGCACCGACGAGGAGGCCACGCGCAACGGAACGGTCGTCGGGGCGGTGGTCGGGATCCTGTTCCCCCCGTTCCTCGTGGCGGACGTCGCGGCGGGCGCAATGATCGGGCACCTCTGGGGCGGAATGTCGCGCGCCGACATGAAGGACCTCGGCGAGCTGCTCGACAGCGGTGACATCGCTCTCGTCGTGGTCGCCGAGTCGAGCCTGCAGCGCGCGGTGGCAGACAAGTTCACCCGGGCCCATCGCAAGCTTGAAAAGCACGTCAAGGCAGACCCCGAGCAGCTTCGAAAGGAGCTCGAGGA
>JAODBN010000295.1 GCA_025463965.1 Acidimicrobiaceae bacterium | reverse complement strand
GAAGCCTCAGGGCCAGGAGCCTCAGACACCGTCCGCCTGGCTCGACACCTTGGCGATCGCGTCCACCGCGGCGTCGCGCTCGGCCGCCTTCTTGGAGGCGCCACTGCCGCGCCCGAGAAGCTCGGCGCCCGAAGCCACCTCGGCCTCGAAGCGCTTGGCGTGGTCCGGCCCGTGCTCGACGGTGCGATAGGCGGGAGCCTGGCGCCCGAGCCGGGCGAGCAGCTCTTGCAGACGGTTCTTCGCGTCTCCGAGCTCGGGGCGAGACGCGGCTTCCTCGAGCGAGGGGCCGACCAGCAAGAGCACGAGCTCACGAGCGCGATCGAGGCCCCCGGCCAGGTACACCGCTCCGATCAGCGCCTCCAGCGCGTCGGCCAGGATCGAAGGCTTGCTGCGCCCACCCGAGTTGTCCTCGCCGCGCCCGAGCAGGATCGCCTCGCCGAGGCCGAGGTCGGCCGCCACGGGTGCGAGGCCTTCGGTGCTCACCACGGCCGCGCGGATGCGGGCGAGGTCGCCCTCGGGCATGTCGGGGTACGCCCGGTACAGCTCGCCGGTCACGACCAGGCCGAGCACCGAGTCGCCGAGGAACTCGAGGCGCTCGTTCGAGTCCTCGCCCGGATGCTCGGCGCACCAGGAACGGTGCGAGAGGGCGAGGCGCAGCAGCGCCTCGTCTCCCAGGTAGGGCTCGAGACGCCGAGCGATGGTGCCTGACCCCGACAGCGCCGGCCCGTCCGCCGGGCCCGCCTCCCCCGGGGTCGCAGCCGGCTCGGAGGTGCTCAGGCCGCCTCGAGCTTGGCGGTCACGTAGTCGACGGCGTCGCGCACGGTCCGCAGGTCCTCGAGGTCGTCGTCGTCGATCCGAAAGCCCGGGACCCGCTGGGAGAGATCTTCCTCGAGCGCCTCGACGAGCTCGATCAGGGCCAGCGAGTCGGCGTTCAGGTCGTCGGCGAACGAGGAGGACTCGTTGATGGCGCTCGGTTCCATCTCCAAGATGTCGGCCAGCTGCGAGCGCACGAGGTCGAGCACCTGGGCGCGCCCCATCGGCTCGCTCGTCGCCTGCGTCGCGTCAACCACCTGGTCTCCTTCGTCCCTGCCGCCACCGGCGGCCACTGCTGCTACCAGCGAGAAATCCTAGTAGTTGGCCTGGAGCGGCCTACGCCGATCGGATGCGCCCGGCGGGTTGTCCCGGCGCGGGCGTGGGCGATCAGGCAGGAGCCGGGGCCACCGCGGCCCGAACGTGGCCGACGAGGTCGGCCTCGGCCATCTCGTGCGCCAGCTTCACCGCGTTGAGGACGGCGCGGGCCGACGAGCTGCCGTGGCTGATGATGCACACCCCGTCCACCCCGAGCAGCAGGGCGCCCCCGGTCTCTTCGGGGTCGACCTCGGCCGCGTACGGCAAAAGGGCGGGCACGAGCACGTCGCCTGCCGCCTTGGTCTCGGGCGTGGAGCCGATCACGGTGCCGAGGATCCCGAGGAACGCGCTGAGCGCTCCCTCGAGCGACTTCAACGCGACGTTGCCGGTGAAGCCGTCGGTCACCACGACGTCGGCACGCCCGGCGAGCAGGTCGCGTCCTTCGACGTTGCCGACAAAGCGCACCCCGGCGCCGGCGCGAAGCAGCGCATGGGTCTCCTTCACGAGCGGGCTGCCCTTGGTCTCCTCCTCGCCGTTGGAGAGCAGGGCGACGGAGGGATCTTTGGTGCCGTAGCGGCGCTCGACGTAGGCCACGGCCATCTGGGCGAACTGGACGAGCCACTCGCTTTGGCACTCGGCGTTCGCCCCGGCGTCGATGAGGATCGTCGGAGGCCCGCCCCGGCCAGGGGCAGGAAGGGGGGTCGCTATCGCCGGGCGGGCGACGCCCGGGAGCCGTCCCATGCGCAACAGCGCGCTCGCCATCGCCGCGCCGGTGTTGCCGGCGCTCACCATCGCGGAGGCGCGCCCGTCGCGCACCGCCTCGGCGCAGCGAACGAGCGAGGAGTCCTTCTTCGTCCGCACGGAGCGGGCGGGGTCCTCGTCCATGGCGATGACCTCGCTGGCGACCAGCAGGTCGAGGCCGCCGAGGTCGCCGAGGCTGCCGTCGTCGGGACCGACGAGGACGACCGGAATCCCGAGCTCGTCATGGGCCCGACGGGCCCCGGCCACGATCTCCCCGGGGGCCTTGTCGCCCCCCATGGCGTCGACCGCGACGGGTTGGATCAGTCGACCTCGATCGCCTGGCGGCCCTTGTACCAGCCGCAGTTCGGGCAGACCACGTGGGGCAGCTTGGCCCGGCGGCACTGGGGGCAGCGGCTCTGGGCGGGCTCGGACAGCGTCCAGGCCGAGGCCCGGCGGCTGCGGCTCTTCGCCTTCGAGGTCTTCTTCTTCGGAACGGCCATCGTCGTCTCTCCGTCGCTCCCCGACCGGGTCTCCCCGCTCGGGTCGTCCTGCCCGGCCGCTCGGCCGGGACCTGCCCTGCTCGCTCTGTGCTCGTCCTCGCCGGTTAGCGGCCGCCGTCCTTACGGCGTAGCTCCCCGGGGCTGCCCTCGGCGTCACCGCCGGTGAGCAGCGCCAGCCCGGCCCATCGCTGGTCCGTCGCCGGCGCGCAGGCGCACGGCTCGAGATTGCGATCGGCGCCGCACTCGGGGCAAAGCCCGAGGCACTCCTGACTGCAGAGGGGCGCGAGCGGCAGGTCGAGGATACACGCGTCGTGGACGATCGGCTCCAGGTCGAGCTGGTCACCGGTGAGCGCGTAGGTGGTCTCCTCGTCGCCGTGCTCCACGCACAGCTCGCGGACCGCGACCTCGAGGTCGCCCTCGGCATCTTTGAGACAGCGCCTGCACGAGCCGCGCCAGCGGGCACGCACCGTCCCGCTCACAAGGATGCCGTCGTGCACCGACTCGAGAAGCGCCTCGAGCGAGACGGGAGCATCGTCTGGAACAGCCGAGCCGCTCACCGCCAGGCCGCTCAGCCGTCCGGCCAGCTGGATCCGGCGGCGGGTGCCCGGGTTGCGCCGGAGATCGCCCACCTCGACGAGGAAGGGATGCTCCTCGAAGCGCCGGCTCACGGCTCGTCATGGTCGAAGAACGCCTCGTCGGGCCCCGATGCGAGATCGCCTTCGGCGAGCGCGCTCGGGATCGAGTCCTCTTCCGGCTCGGGGACGACGGCGAGGCGCTGGCGACCGGCCTTCACCGTGCGAATCGTCCGGTCGAGCACGATCTCGAACGCGGCGAGCTTGCGGTCCACGTAGTCGTCGGCCTCGTGGCGCACCTTGCGGGCGTCGCTCGCAGCGTCCGCCACGATCCGCTCAGCCTGGTGGTGCGCCTGACGGACCACTTCGGTGCGCTGGACGAGATGAGCCGCCTGGGCACGGGCGGCGTCCAGCAGCTCGCCGGCCTCGAGCTGGGCCCGGCCGAGGACCTCGTCGCGGTCTTGCAACAGCCGGCGCGAGCGCTGGATCTCGGCGGGCAGCGCCTCCCGCGCCTCCTCCAACAGGGCAAGCACCTCGTCTCGCGAGATGATCGCCGAGGAGGACAGCGGCATGGACTTCGCATGCTCGACCACCGCCACGAGCTCGTCGAGCAAAGCGGCGACGTCGGTCTCACCCTCTGCCCGGACAGGGGGCGCCAGCAGGAGTTCGTCCTGCTCGGGATCGTAGAGGTCAGCCACCGAAGCGCTCCTTCATCTTGCGGGCGACCGGCTCGGGCACGAAGGCCGAGACGTCGCCGCCATAGCGGGCGACCTCCCGGATGAGCCGGGAGGCGATGAACGAATACGACGTGCCGGTCGGCACGAAGAGGGTCTCGATGCCCGACAGCTGGCGGTTCATCTGCGCCATCTGGAGCTCGTTCTCGAAGTCCGACACGGCCCGGACGCCACGGACGATCACGTCCGCACCGACCTCGCGGGCCACCTCGACGGTGAGGGTGTCGGTGGTGACGAGCGAGACGCCACCGCCGACGCAGGCCTCGATCAGCTCGAGGCGGTCCTCCACGTCGAAGAGGGCCTCCCGCTTGGACGGGTTGCGCACGACCGCCACCACGAACCCCTCGAAGAGCGAGCGTGCCCGCTCGACCACTTCGAGGTGGCCGTTGTGGAACGGGTCGAAGGACCCGGGGAAGAGCGCGGTGGTCACGTCCCGTCCTCTCCGGCTCGACCGGTCATTCGTCCGGCGGGCCCCCGCCCTGTCGTGGCGTTCCGGCGCGCTCGGGCGCCATGGCCACGGTGACGAGCGTAGTGCCGTAGCGGTACTCGCGGTGGCGAACCAGTGGCTCGGGGAGCTCGAGGGAGCGGTCCGACTCCAGCACCACGACCTCCGAGCGCAGCGCGGACAGCAGTCGGGGCCACTCGTCGAACGCGTACGGCGGGTCCACGAGCGCGAGGTCGTAGCGATGGCGGCTGCCCGCGAGGAAGGCGAGCGCGTCCGAGCGCACCACCTTGGCCCCGGCCCCGGTGCCGAAACCCGTCGCTGCGAGGTTGGCCTCGATGTCGGCGGTCACTTTGCGATCCAGCTCCACGAAGGTCACCGAGCGCGCCCCTCGTGAGAGCGCCTCGATGCCGAGCGCCCCCGATCCGGCGAAGCAGTCGAGCACGTCCGCGCCCTCGATCGCCTCGAGGTGGGTCAGCACGTCGAAGATCGCCTCACGCACCCGGTCCGAGGTCGGCCGCACCGAGTCGCTTTGTGGCGCACGAAGCCTTCTCCCACGCGCGCTTCCGCCGATGACCCGCATCGGCGCACGGTAGCGCCGGCGCACGCGGGTCTGGCCGACGACCCGGCTCCTATCGATGCCTGCTCGACAGCCCCGCTCGGAGGGCCACCACCGAGACGACGATCAACAGCGGCTCGACGGCGAAGGCGTCGCGCAGACCCACGACGTCGGCGAGCGCTCCCAGGATCAGGGGGGCGCCCAGCGATACCACTCCGCCGAGGAGCTGCATGCGAGCGTTGGCGATGTCGGCGTGCCCGGGGGCGGTGGCGAGCGCAAGCGCCGACGACAGCGGGTAGAGGTTGGCGACGCCCACCCCCGTCACAAGCAGCCCGATCAAGGCGAGGACCAGGACCGGCACGAGCCAGAGGACGGCGAAGCCGGCCGTGACCACCGCCAGGGAGGCCAGGACGAGAGGCGCGGCCCGACCTGGACGTCGGGTCAGGCGACCTCCGATCAGGCGCCCCACGAGGAGCCCGGCGTAGAACGCGCTGAGCGCGGCTCCCGCATCGGCGGTCGAAAGGTGCTCGGAGTGAACGAGGAGCTCGGCACCGAAGTAGATGAGGCAAAACTCGATACCGATTCCCCAGGGCCACAAGAACCGCCAGGATCCAGAAGCTCCTCGACAGGGGACTCCGCTCGGCGATGGGCCGCGGGAGCGGGGCCACCTCCGGCAGGGCGAGATTGCGGTAGGCCAGCCAGGCCAGCGCCATGGCGATGACCGGGACGATCATCGCCACTCGCCAGGTGGCCGCGGTGTGGCCGAGAGAGGCGAGGAGCAACGGAGCGATCACGCCGCAAGCCCCCGCGCCGATGTTGGCCTCGACGAGGGCCTGCTCCCGGCGCCGACCGTGGCGGTCGGAGAGGACCGCCTGCGCCGCGGTCAACAGGATCGTGCCTGCGCAACCCATGATCACCGCACCGAGCAGGCTCAGGGCCACCACGGAGGCGAGGGCAAAGATGACCGATCCCGCCCCGAGCGCCAGGGACGACCACCAAAACAGCCGGCGCCGACCCACGAGCCGGACGGCCCGGCCGTAGCCGATGCTCGCGGCGATGGTGCCCGTCGCCCACGCGGCCGAGTGGACCCCGACGAGGGCGTAGGACAGGTGGAGCTCCGGGCGCAGCAGCGCCAGCGCCGGACCGAAGGCGTAGAGGTCGAAGGCGTAGACGCCGATCGCGCTGTACGACAACCAGGTCGACCGGTCGCGCCCAAAGCGCGCGCCACGACCGGCTCCTCCATCGGTTGCGACGGCCACGGCAGACCGGTCATGGCGGCCTTTCTAGATCGATCTAGTCGTGAGGCCAGGTTACGGTGGAGCGTGCCCGGAGGTGCCGGTTCCCGTCGCACTGACGCTGCGCGATCGCGGGCGATGACGCTCCAGCTCCTGGCCAGGGACGTGGGGGTCTCCCGGGCCACCGTCTCGAACGCCTACAACCATCCCGAGCAGCTGTCGGCAGCCCTACGGGTACGGATCCTCGAGCGAGCCGCAGAGCTCGGATTTCCCGGGCCGAATCCCCTCGCCCGAGGGCTTCGACGCCGCCGGATCGGAGCCGTCGGGGTCATCTTCGGCGAACCCCTCTCCTACGCCTTCGCCGACCCGGCGGCGGCGGTGATCCTCGACGGCTTGGCGCAGGCATTGCAGACCGACCGCATCGCGCTCCTGCTTCTGGCCGCGGGGCATCCCGCGCCCAGCGAGACACCGGGCCTCGACGCCCAGAAGGTGACCGACGCCGCGGTCGACGGGTGGGTGGTCTACTCGACCGAGGAAGGTCATCCGTTCGTGCAAGCGGCCCTGGCCCGGCACGAACCGGTCGTGATCCTCGACCAGCCCTCGTCGCTCGGTGCGCCACGCGTCGAGGTCGATAGCGCCGAAGGGACCCGGCTGGCCACCGCGCACCTTCTCGGCCTGGGCCACCGCGACCTGGTCGTCCTCAGCCTCCCGTTCGCCGGCGACGGCCGTTCGGGACTGGCCGACGTCCGACGCCAGGACCACGGCACCTTCGAGCTCACTCGACGCCGGCTGGCCGGCGCCCGGTCGGCCGTGGCCGAGAGCGGCTCGCCGGGGATCGAATTGACCGTCGTCGAATGCGCTCACAACGATCCCGCATCGGCAGCGGCCGCCGTCACCCCGTTCCTGGAACAAGGCCCAGGGGCGCCCCCGACGGCGGTGGTGGCCATGAGCGACCAACTTGCCTTCGGGGCCATCCGCGCCGCTCGGGCGCTGGGCCTCGCGGTGCCCGGCGACCTGTCCGTCGTCGGCTTCGACGACGTCGCCGGCGCTGCTGGCTCCGAGCCGCCCTTGACCACCGTCCGCCAACCGTTGGAGGAGCGTGGGCGATTGGCCGGCACGCTCATCCTCGACCTGCTCCACGAACGACCGGTAGCCGCCGTGACCACCCTCCCGGTCGAGCTGGTCGTCCGGTCCAGCACGGCCCCCCCGAAAGCCGGGCGACCCTGACCTCGCCCGTGCCGAGTGAGCGTCGTGACAGCTTCGAAGCCTTTGGTCGAGACAGATGCCCCGGCCCCGCCTGCGACGAGCAAGGGCCCTCGGCCCCAACCCGGGCTGGCGATCGCGCCTAGCGGCGAGCCGAGCCTGCCGCAGCCCTTTGGCCCGCTCCCTTGACCGATCGTCGACGCGGCGTTCCCACTGGTGCGGGAACGAGCGCAAGGGCTCGACGGGGGCAGAACTTCACCGCTTGGCGGGCCGCGGCGAGGAGTGTCTCTGGGACCTCGTGCACTTTCACCATCGGAAAGCCCCACTCGTCGAGCCCGATCATCTCCGGGAGCATCTCCGCGCAGTAGCCGAAGCCGTCACAGATCGCCGGGTTCCACTTCAGGACCTCAGCCAACTTGGCGCCTCCAATCGGCAACCGGTGGCAGCACCATCGCCGTCGGCCGGTGCGCGCCCGCGCACGGCGCGCCCCGCAGATGTGCCGAGACGTCCGGCGCGAAGGTGATCAGTGCGCTGCGCACGAGGCGCACCGCTCCGTCGGGGTGGCGACATGCGCCACGCCCGTCGACCTCGCCGAGGCGGCGCTCGAGCCGCTCGACGAGCCCTCGGTCCGCCTTGCCCGAGGCGAGCCGGCCGAGGTCCTCCGCGAGAGCCGGCAGTCCGAACAGACAGGGCCCGCACTGCCCGGCGCTCTCGCTGGCGAGATAGCGAACGACGCGCTCGGTCTCCCGGATCCCGCATCCCGAGGTGGAAACGGCGACGAGCACGCCGGCGCCCATCACCGCCCCGAGACGGCGCAGCGGACCCGGCGCGTACGGCGTTTCGAGGGCAGATTCGGGGAGCCACGACCCTCCGTAGCCGCCGAGGAGGACCGCCTGCACCGGCTCGTTCGGCCGTCCGGCCTCGAGGATCCGGCGCAACGGGGTGCCCGTCTCGACCTCGACCACGCCGGGGGCGGCCAGGTCGCCGCTGAGCGACACGAGGCAGGTGCCCGGGGCCTCCGGATCGCCGACGCCGCGGAACCACACCGCGCCGTAGCGGGCGATGAGCGCCACATGGGCGAGCGTCTCGGTGTTGTGGACGAGCACCGTGGCGCGGCCCAACCGGAGCGGCACGGTCTTGTCGGCCCGGAAGGCCGGCAGAGAAGAGCCACCCTCGAGGGCGGAGACGAGCGCGGTCTCCTCACCGGCGACGTAGCGGGCCGGCAGCTGGTAGATCTCGACCGGGACGGCACTGCGGGTGCGGGCCCGCTCCGCCAGGCGCTCCTCGAGGTGAGCGACGAGCCCGGGGCGGTCGTCGGGCAGGCAGAGCGCGATGGCGGACGCGCCGAGCGCACCCGCGACGGCCTCGGCTCCGTCCAGCACGAGATGTGGCGCGTAGGCCAAAAGGAGCTGGTCCTTGGCGCTTGCCGGCTCGCCCTCCATGGCGTTCACCGCGACGATCGGTCGGCGCCTCGAGGAGGCGATCGTCGACCACTTGCGAAAGGCGGGAAAACCCGCACCTCCGCGCCCGGTGAGCCCGGCGCGCTCGACCTCGCCCGCCAGCACCTCGGCGTGGCGGCGATCGATGCTCGGCGCTGGGCCGAAGCGCCGCAGGTGCTCGGCGAGGCTCTGGGTCGCGCCCTGCTCGCCGCCGAGCAGTCGGGCGACGAGCTGGCGCTCCTCGACGATGGTCATGAGGACCTCCCCGAAGAAACGGTCGGGCGCAGCGATCGGCGCGGGGCGATGGCGGTCTCGGGCAGGCGCGAACGGTGCCGCACGCTGTCGTCCAGTCGCCACAGCGCCGCACCGACGACGAGTGCAGAGGTCGCCGCGACGAGGGCGAGCATCCAGGAGAGCTTCATGTCGGTGCCCATCCCGATGCTGTGCATCACGGCGACGGGCCAGCTCAAGTAGGCGAGCCAGTGCACGAGCCGCCAGGTCCTCGCGGAGATCCGCTGGCGCAGCAGGCTGGAGATCCCCACGGCGAGGAACAGGTCGAGGCTGACCGTGCCGAGCGCCACCCACCCGGGCCGGTAGCCGGAGGTGAACGGCACCACGACGGACAGCCAACCGACGTGCACGTAGCTGTCGAGCACCGAGGTGAGCACGTGGATCGCCAGGAAGACGACAGCGAGCGCGGACAGCCGCCGGTGCAGATCGACGCGGGCGAACGCGGGGGCGGCGCTTCGCGCCCGACCGGCGGTCAGCACCCCGAGGAACGTGGTGGCACTGAGCAGCAGGAGCGTGACCACCCCCGTCGCACGGGTCGTGTACCAAAGATCGATCGAGGACATCAGGCCTCCCCTCCGGTGCGGTCCGCCGGCCAGCCACACGTCAGCGCGACCGAGCCGTCGGGGTACACGAGCCGGGCGGGAAGGCCCCGCGCCTCGAGCCACGCGGGGGCGCCGCTTCCGATCACCATCGCCGCGGTGCTGGCGGCGTTCGCCAGTGCGGCGCTGGTGGCGGCGACCGAGATCAGCGCCCACAGCGAGTCGGCCACGTCTCCGGTGCGCGGGTCGATGAGGTGATGCAGGACGCGATCGCCACGCCGCCAGCTGCGTGCGGCCGTCCCCGAGCTCGCGATGCCTCCCGAGGAGATGGAGACCACGTGCTCGGTCTCCTCGGGCGGCGTCGCAGCGTCGAGGGCGATGCCGACGCGCCAACCGCCGGGCGGGACCTCGCCCGCCACCGAGACGTCGCCGCCCAGGTTGACGAGCACCCCGGTGCGAAGCGCCGCGGAGATCGACTTCGCCGCCCGGTCGGCGGCGAAGGCCTTGGCCGAAGAGCCGAGGTCGACGCTGACCCCGGGCGGGACGCGCAGCAGGCGGCGACGGCGATCGAGCTCGACGAGGCGCCATCCCGGGGCGGGCACCGGCGCGTACGAGAGCTCGGGACCGTCAAGGTCCACCTCGTCGAAGTCCCGGTCGTAGCCGAGCGCGGCGATGGCCGTGCCGACAGTGGGGTCGACGAGCCCGCCCGTGAGGCGAGCGGTCTCGAGCGCCCAGGCCACCGACTCGGAAAGCACCGATGAGACCTCGATCAGCTCGCCGG
>JAODBN010000292.1 GCA_025463965.1 Acidimicrobiaceae bacterium | reverse complement strand
GACCAGGGCTCGAGCGCCACGGCCACGGCTCCGCGCTCCTCGGCGACGCACTCGAGGCGCTCCGGCTCGCCAGCTACGCGTCGGTCACCTTGTGGGTCGCCGATCAGAACGCCAAGGCGCGCGCCTTCTACGAGCGCGCGAACTGGTGCACCGACGGGGCGCGCCGATCAGTGCTGCTGCCAGGTGCGCCCTGGCCGCTCCCCGCGGTCCGCTACCGAGCGCCGAGGCCCTGACGAGCGCGCCCCATGTCTTGGCGGTCAGGCGACCCCGCGTCGCTCCTCTGGGGGTGCGGAAACCGTCTGGAGCGCCACCCTGGCGCGCGCCTTCGGCCATCCTTCACCTTGCGCCGCGCGGGGCTGGACGTCGCCGCCGATCCGCACGACGGCGGCGGCGATTACTGATCCCGGTCGCGCCGCTGCGCCGAGCGTGTGCACCCTCGGGCCCTGTGGGGCCCGAGGCCGCTTCTCTTGGACGAGTCGTCTCCTGGCTCGTTCCGAACGATCGGCCACCCGCTTCCTCCTCCGCGTTCGCACCATGGAACTTCTCCCGGTACGGTGACACCGGCGTCATCGAGGGGCTACCCCCTCCTCGGGTTGGGGGAAACGCCCCAGTTCCGTGAGAGGATCGCGGGGAGCACCGCCGGTGATGCTCAAAGGCGCCGCAGCGGCGCGTTGACGACCTCCCAGGGGGCTATCCAGATGGACGAGCTGTTCCAGGTCACGGTGGGCGAAGACGCTGGCGCCCGCGTGGTCACGGCAGTCGGCGAAGTCGACGTCTCGACCGCCCCTGAGCTGCGGGAACGTCTGCACGAGATCCCCGAAGGAAGCATCGTGGTGGTCGACCTGTCGGGAGTCACCTTCCTCGACTCGACGGGCCTCGGCGTCCTTGTGGCGGCGCTCAAGCGCGTCCGCGAGGGCGAAGGCGAGGGCGACCTGCGCCTCGTGGTCAGCCGGCCGCAGGTCACCAAGGTGCTGGAGGTGACCGGGTTGGCCAGCGTCTTCTCGATCTTCCCCACCCTCGACGCCGCCCTCGGCCGATGAGCGCACACCTGGGCGACCTGGCGGGCGAGGCCGCCACCGAAGGATGGGCGAACCTCGGCGACTCGGGCGACTTCGTCGAGCTTCAGCTCCCCGTGCACCCCGAGCTTTGGGCGCTTGCCCGCATGAGCGCGAGCGCCATCGCCGCGCGTCTCGACTTCGGCGTCGACGCCGTCGAGGACCTGCGCCTCGCCATCGACGAGCTCTGCAACTCCTGCGCAGCGGGCGCCGACGGCACGAGCCGGCTCCAGCTGGACTACCGCTGGGACGAAGATTCGATCCACGTCGCCTGCGCCGTGGCGCCGGTAGCCGAGGATGGTGCCGCCGAGGAAGCGTCGCTGTCCTCGCTCGACCTTTCCCGCCGGATCCTCGACGCCCTCGTCGACGACCACGATGTCGAGGCGGTCAAGGCCGGCCAACGGCGAGGCTGGCTCGTCAAGCGGCGTCCGATCGAGTAATGGTCACCACGCCCTCCGTCCGCGACGAGGACATCGGCGAGAAGCTCAAGCGCTATGCCCGGACACACGACCGAGCACTGCGGGACGAGATCATCGCCGCCCACCTCGAGCTGGTCGAGCACCTCGCTCGGCGCTTCATGCGCCGGAGCGAGGCCTACGACGACCTCGTCCAGGCCGGTTCGATCGGTCTCATCAAGGCGGTTGACGGATTCGACCCCGAGCTGGGCTTCGAGTTCGCCGCCTACGCATCGAAGACGATCGTCGGTGAGCTGAAGCGGCACTTCCGAGACAAGGGCTGGTCCGTTCGCGCGCCGCGGCGGGTTCAGGAGCTCTACCTCGGGCTCGGCCAGGTCGTGGACGAGCTGTCCCAGCGTCTCGGCCGCTCCCCCACCGTGAAGGAGCTGGCCGCCGAGACCGGTGCCAGCGAGGAAGAGGTGCTGGAGGCGCTCGAAGCCGGCCACGCCTACCGCTCTGCCTCACTCGACACCCCAGGACCCGAAGGCGAGCCGCTCACGAGCCGCCTCGGCGGGGAGGACGACTCCTATGCGAAGGTCGACGAGCGCGACCTCATCCTTCCCCACATCGCCCAGCTTCCCGAGCGCGAGCGGCTGATCCTGCATCTGCGATTCGTCGAGGACCTCACCCAATCTGAGATCGCGGCGCGCATCGGCATCAGCCAGATGCACGTCTCGCGTCTCCTCGCTCGAAGCCTGGCGAAGCTCCACGACGCCTGCGAGGCCGATGCCCGGGAGTTCGAGAGCCGGAGCTGACCGGGGGGCGGCACCGTCAGGTGATCTCGCCCTCGCCCTTCACCTCGGCACCGATCCGGTTCATCTCTCGCTCGTGCTCGCCCACCGACGAGAGCGCCTCGTCGTCGAGCGACTCGCGTGCCTGCTCGGCGGCAGTTCCCTCCGCCTCATCGGGGCCCGGGCCGGCGACGTGGGCCACGAACGATTCCGCCTCGTCGGCCTTCTCCGTCGCCTGGTCGGGAACGGTCCGCTCAGCCATGGCTGCCACCTTCCTCAAGTCCTCGCGCCGTCGTCGGCGCTCTCGTCAGCTCGGGCCGGCCAGCGCACGTCTCGGGCGGTGCGCGGGCGGTGCGTTGGGAACCGTCCTCGAGCGGGCGGGGCTGGCGCCGGTCGCTCCATTTCGGTGCAGACCCCGAGGTGAGCGGTTGCCCTCGAGCGACAGCTCGAACCACACGCTCTTTCCTACTGGACCTCGGCGCTCCACTCCCCAAGCGGTGGCCAGTGCGTCGATGATGGCGATGCCCCGGCCGTTGCCGCGCCCGAACGACTCGGGCATGAGCTCTGGCAAGCTCGAGTCGCAGTCCGCGATGCGCACGCGGAGCATGTCGTCTTCGGTCGCCGCTTCCATCCGAGCCGCGTTGTGGGTATGGACCACGGCGTTGGTCACGAGCTCGCTCGTAAGGAGGATCGCGACCTCCACCACGTCGGCAGGCCGGTCGACGAGCAGGTTTCGCACGACCTCGCGAGCCTCGCGCGGAGCCTCATTACCCTGAAGGCTCCAGGCCTCGGCCGTCATCGCATCCTCCCGCTCGCGGGTGCCTCCGAGCGCGTCGGCTGCACCCCGACAGCGCGCTGCTCGCGCCGCCGACAAGAGCACTGCCCAGCCAGAGCGGCGGCCAAGCACCGTTTCGACAAGGCCACGACCGGGTAGCAGGCGGGCCGACAAAGCACGTAGGCAAACGCCGCTCCCGTGGGCTCGGGGCCCCAACTCGACAACGTCGGCCGAATGGCGCGGTGCGAGGCGAGCGCGGACCCGGCGAGCAAGCCGGGGACCGAGGAGGTCCGTCATGATTCACCCGCTCCATCGCGCTGGGAGATTGCGCCGAGCCGCCCTCGAGGC
>JAODBN010000287.1 GCA_025463965.1 Acidimicrobiaceae bacterium | reverse complement strand
AGGGCCGCGCTCGCAGATGACCTTGACCATCCCGTCGGTCTCGCCGAGGATGCGGGCGCGTCCGTTCCCGCCGAACGGGTCCTTCTGGACGACCACGTCGAGGCCGGCGTCTCGCGCTCCCTGCTCGGTCATGCCGGTGAAGGCGACCTCGGGGTGGCAGTAGATGCACCACGGCACGCGGCCGTAGTCGACCGGGACGGCAGGCTCCTCGAGGATCTGCTTGACCACGAGCATCGCCTCGGCGAAGCCGACGTGGGCGAGCTGAGGCGTGGCGACGAGATCCCCGATGGCAAAGACGCCTTCGACCCCCGTGCGCATCCACTCGTCGACCTTGACGAAGCCGCGGGCGTCGAGCTCGACCCCCGTGCCCTCGGCAAGAAGGCCGTCGGAGAGGGGACGCCGACCGACGGAGACGACCACGGCCTCGACGTCGACGCGCTCGTCTTCGCCGAACAGCACCGTCGTGCCACGTTCGCGCGGCTCGTGCCCGCGGACCGCGACGCCGGTGCGCACGTCGATGCCACGCTTTTTGAAGGAACGGACCACCACCGCCGCGACGTCCGGGTCACACCCCGGGAGCAGGCTGGGGGCGACCTCGAGCAAGGTCACCTGGCAGCCGAGATCCGCCATCATCGAAGCGAACTCGCAACCGATCGCACCGCCACCGATGACGACGGCCGAAACCGGGAGCTTGGTGAGGTCGAGGACCTCGTCGGAGGTAAGCACCAGGCGGCCGTCAGGCTCGAAGCCGGGAATCGAGCGAGGAACCGAGCCCGATGCGAGGATCGTGTACGAGCCGACTAGGTGGCGGACGCTGCCGTCAGGAGCGGTGACCTCGACCAGGTTGCCCGGCAGGAGCCGTCCGACGCCCGGCACGGTCTCCACCTTGCGCCCCTTGAGGGTTCCCGACAGCCCCCGGAAGAGCTGCTCGACCACCTTCTGCTTGCGGTCCTGGCTGACCGAGAAGTCGACCGAGGGCTGCTCGGCAAGAACGCCGAACTCCTTGGCGCCGGCGACCGTCCGGTAGACCGAGGCGGTCTCGAGGAACTCCTTCGCCGGGATGCACCCCCGGTGCAGGCAGGTCCCACCCACCTTCTCCTTCTCCACCATGGCGACGGAGATGCCCGCGTTGGCGGCATACAGCGCGGCGCCGTATCCGCCAGGCCCTCCGCCGATGATGACGAGGTCGTACTCCGCGGGAGCTTCCCCGCTCCCCGTCTGTTCGCCCTGCCCGCTCATCGTGCTCCCGTCCGGCTCGCTCGTTCGACGAGCCTCATCTGGCGGTCTGGCCGTGTGCGCCTCGCCTCCGGATGTGGCCGTCCCAGTTCGTAGCGCGACGGCGACCGTGCGGGCGAATCGCCGGAGCAAACCGCCAGCGCGCACGTCTGGGCAGCCTAGCGGCGGTGCCCGGCGACCCGGGGGGTGAGCCACGTGTGCTTCAGGTCGCGCGGGAAGCGCTGGCGGTGATCAGGCCCAGGCGCTCGAGCTCTTCCAGCAGGAAAGCGGCCGACTCCACCGGCGTTCGGCCCGCGGTGTCGAGACGCACTTCGGGGGAGCCGGGCGTCTCGTAGGGGTCCGAGACTCCCGTGAAGCGCTCGATCCGGCCCGCTCGCGCCCGGGCGTACAGCCCCTTCGGGTCTCGTCCCTCGCAGATCTCAAGAGCGGTGGCCACGTGCACTTCAGCAAAGGGCACGGCGGTCTCGCCGTGACGGCGGCGGACCGCTTCGCGTCCTGCGGCGTACGGGCTGATCACGGTCACGAGGACGAGGTGCCCGGTGCGGGCGAACAACTGCGCGACCTCCCCGACGCGCCGCACGTTCTCGGCACGATCTTCAGCCGAGAACCCGAGGTCCGCGTTGAGCCCCTCGCGCAGATCGTCCCCGTCGAGGACAAGGCGCCGGATGCCACGTTCGGCGAGCATCGACGAGAGCACGGCGGCGACGGTCGACTTCCCCGCGCCCG
The DNA here is from genome assembly GCA_025463965.1 of Acidimicrobiaceae bacterium. Classification (GTDB taxonomy): domain Bacteria; phylum Actinomycetota; class Acidimicrobiia; order Acidimicrobiales; family Bog-793; genus JAODBN01. Next base: position 806 of record JAODBN010000287.1, on the reverse strand, counting down.
ACAGGCCAGTCAGCCACACCGTCGCGCCGGGGGCGCCGTCGGTCAGCTCGAGAGGGGGCACTCAGGGAGTGGGCGGCAGGATCATGCCTGCGCCCACCGTCCCGTTGGTCGACTCGTCCACCAAGATGAAGCTGCCAGTCGCCCGATTGCGGCGGTAGTCGTCGTAGAAGAGCGGCACCGTCGTCCGAATCGAGATCCGCCCGATGTCGTTCAGGCCGAGCTCGGCCACGTCACGCTGTCGGTGCAAGGTGTTCACGTCGAGGCGGTAGTGAAGGTCTCGCACCAGCGCGCGGGCCCAGCGCGTCGTGTGCTTGAGGGACAGCTTGCTACCGGGTCGCAGGGGCTGCTCGGCCATCCAGCAGACCATCGCAGACAGGTCTTGACCCGTTGTCGGCTGGTTTCGGGGATGGCAGATGAGGTCGCCGCGGGAGATGTCGAGCTCGTCGGCCAGGCGTACGAGGACCGACATCGGCGGGTAGGCCTCGGTGAGCGGGCCGTCGGCCGTCTCGATGGCCTCGACCGAGGTCGTGAAGCCCGATGGCAGCACCATGACCTCATCGCCAACTTCCAAGATCCCGCCAGCGACCTGCCCGGCATAGGCCCGATAGTCACGGTGGTCACTCGAGCTGGAGCGGGGGCGCACTACCCGCTGGACCGGGAAGCGGAGGTCGATCAGGTTTCGGTCGGACGCGATGTGCACCTCCTCCAGGTGATGCAGGAGGGAGGTCCCTTCGTACCAGGGCATCTCTCCGGATCGCTCGACGACGTTGTCGCCCTTCAGCGCCGAGATCGGGATGAAGGTGAGA